>DAOUAB010000121.1:0-13372 GCA_034434015.1 Anaerolineales bacterium | reverse complement strand
ATGAACGACCGGCTCTTTCGCTCCATGTGGGCGGCTGCCGATATCGAGGAGCTGGTAGAGCAGCACACTATCCAGCTCTTCGGCTCCGTGGAACCGATCGATAAGGAGCTATTAGGCCTGTTCGCCTGGGTCGCTTCCCGCGAGCGGCGCAATATCATCACCCGGACCAAGATGGGGCGTGAAGCCGTGGCGCGTGAGAATCGCATCCCGTCCGGCCGGCCACCCTTCTATCTAAAGATCATCCGCAACAAGGAGAACAAGCCCGATCACGTCGAGTTCCACCCTGTATACGCACCCATCGTTCGCGAGCTGTGCATGCGCTACATTGCCGGCGAACCCGTCCGGTCGATCATTCGCGATCTCTTCAAGGATGTCCCTCGTCCTTCCGGCAGAAAGACCAAGTACGGCTGGACGATGCAGTACCTGAACCAAATCCTGCGCAGCCCAACTCTGTATGGCAAGTGGCCGTTCAAGCAGTACTTCATCGATGTCCCGGCTCTCATTGATAAGCCCACGTGGGACCTGGTCCAACTCTCGATCAAACAGCGCCGCACCGGCCCGGAGTCTGGCCGGCCTGCCCGTATCCCGGCCCCACTTGCCCGCATGCTGTTCTGCAAAGTCTGCGGTCAGGCCATGACCAGCCACGCTCGAGACTGGGACTACCAGTACAAAGTGTTGGCAGATGGCACTAAGGCCCGCTATCGGACCAACTACGGGAAACCGAGGATTAAGTACGTCTGTGGTGGCATGCAGTCGTATCCCGATATTCATCGATGCCGCAAGCCCGAGTACGTGCGCAACAACATGATCTTCCCCAAAGTCTGGGAGAAGCTCCACAACGGTCTGGCGCATCCCGAGTTGATCACGGTCGGCATTCGCCAGACGATCGAGTTGCTGGAAAGTTCGGACGAGCAGGCGGACCTGAAGCGGATTGAGCAGCGCCTGGCTAAGACTGAGCAGAAGATACTGAGTTACGCGGAGCAGCGAGCGGAGAAGGTCATTACCCCCGAGCAGCAGCGTGAGCTCACGGCGCCGCTTCAGGATGCCAAGGAAGCGCTGTTAAAGGAGCGAGCCGAGCTTGCCACGAAGACCAAACGCCTGGAGGAGGCGCGCCAACTTCTGGGCTTCGTGGAGCCGGTGGCCCGCAAGCTGGCGGCAGGGATGCAGGACCTGACCGATGAAGAGAAAGCCATCGTGATTCGGGCCGCCTGCGCACGGATCTGGTTGGACGGCCAGAATAATATTGAGATTGAGTTGTCCCTGCCGGGCCTGATCGCGCTTGAAGCTAATGGCCTCCCGGGGGCTCCTCAGGATAGTACAGCTTCTCTCCCGCCCGAATCGGGACCTTCAGACGGTTCTCAGCCGGCGTTATCGGGCAAGACCAGCGGTTCTCGGCGAGGGGGTTTATCCAATAGGGCTCGTTATACGCGCAATACGGATTGTAGGCCAGGTTGAAATCGATCAAGAAGCGATTGCCGCCCAGCGGCTCCGGCTCCAGGTACCGGCCGGCCCCGTAAGTCTCGGTGTTGGCCAGGGCGTCCACGAACGGCAGGAAGAAGCCATGCTCGCCCGCGTACACCGTCAGCCGCGCCGGCTGGCCGTCCACCGTGAACGTGAATTGCCCGAAGCGCTGGTAACGCTGCACGTCGCCGGTGGAGATCTGCATTTCAATCACCTCCCGCTGGGGGAAGACCTCCAGCTCCACCTCCAGCCGCAGGGCGGGGTTCTCGGGGAAATAGCTCAGCCCCGTGAAGGCGCGCTTCTGCGCCGGCGTCAGCGGCGATTGCGGATGGGTCTTGAAGAAGTGATCCTTCTCGGCTCGGAAGTCGTCCAGGTCGCTCATACACGCCTCCGGTCGGGCGCAAAGAGGGCGCCCGGCCTGATGCCGACTCGGCCGGCGGGACGGATGTTACCCCGCGCCCGCAAAGGCGATCAGGCGCTGCGCATCTTCCAGGGGATCTTCGGGAAAGGGCAGGCGGTGATCGAAGTCGACGACCGCGCTCAGCCGCGCCGCCGCCTGGCGCACCGGCTCCGGCGCGGCCGCATCCGCCTTCAGACGCTCAAGCTGTTTCAGCGCGTCGCCGCCCCAGCCCGGCCCCGCCACCCGCCGATAGTAAGCGCGGATCGCCTGCCCGGCCGCCCGCCGCGCGCACACGCGCGCCCGGCCCTCATTCCCGGCCGCCCGCGCCCGCCGCGCCGCCTCCAATTCCGCTTCGGCCTCGCCCATCTTCTTCTCGCTTGTCCGCGGCCCACCGGCCTGCGGCGCCCTCACCCCTGCCGGCGCAGGAACCACTTCGTCACTTCCTCACTCACCGCCGGGATGAGGGCCAGCCCGATCACCACCGCCCACTCGGACACGCTCAGGAAGTGGGTGTTGAAAATCGGCTGCAGGAACGGCACGTTGACCACCAGAAAGAGCAGCGTCAGCGACAGGCCAACGGCATATTGCATGTAGCGATTGGAAAACACGCCCAGCGAGAAGAGCGAGGCCCGCTCGGAGCGCACCGTGTACGCCCGGAACAGCTCGCACAGCGACAGGGTGACGAAGGCCATCGTCTCGGCCGTCTGGACGTCGATGCCGGTCCAGTCGTGCTCCAGGAGGTAGAGCAGCGGATTCATCCCGGCCGGCACGCTCGCGCCCGCCTCCAGGTGCCACAACAGGCCCAGCACAAACGCCCCCAGCGTCGCGCCGGTCTGCGCCACCGTCTGAACGACGATGCCGATCCGCATCGGGCCGTTGATGATCGGCTCGTGCTTGGGCCGCGGCGGGCGCTTCATCACGTCCGGGTCGCCCTTCTCCATGGCCAGCGCCAGCGCCGGCGCGCCGTCGGTGATCAGGTTGAGCCAGAGCAGCTGGATCGCGGTCAGCGGCGTGGGCACGCCCGCCAGCGTGGCCAGGAAGATGATCATGATCTCGGCCACGTTGGACGAGAGCAGGAAGAACACGAACTTGCGGATGTTGCTGTAGATGATCCGCCCCTGCTCCACGGCGGCCACGATGCTGGCGTAGTTGTCGTCCGTCAGCACCATATCGGCCGATTCCTTGGCCACGTCCGTGCCCGTGATGCCCATCGCCACGCCGATGTCGGCCCGCTTGAGCGCCGGGGCGTCGTTCACGCCGTCGCCGGTCATGGCCGCCACGGCCCCGGTCTGGCGCAGGGCGTCCACGATCAGCACCTTGTGCTGCGGCGAGACCCGCGCGAAGACGTCGGTCTCGATCACGGCCTCCCGCAGCTGGGCAGCGCTCATCTTGTCGAGCGCCGCGCCCGGCAGCACTTTGCCGCCGGGCCGCAGCAGGCCGATGGTCTGGGCGATGGCCTTGGCCGTGTCCGGGTAGTCGCCCGTGATCATCACCGTGCGGATGCCGGCTTCGCGGGCGTGCTGAATGGCGGGCGCCACCTCCGGGCGGGCCGGATCGATCATGCCGATCAGGCCGACAAACGTCAGGCCCTTCTCCACCGCCTCGGCCGTCATCGGCTCCGGCGCCTGGTCGAACGTGCGGTAGGCCACCGCCAGCACGCGCAGCGCCTCGCTGGAAAAGGCGCTGTTGGCCTCGGCGATCTGATCGCGCAGGGCCGGCGTGAGCGGCGCCGGCTCGTCCTCCAGCCGCTGGTAGCGGGTGCAGGCGGCCAGCACCACGTCCGGCGCGCCCTTCACGCACAACACGTAGCGGGGCGCCTGGCCCGGGTCGGTGAACGGGTCGGCGAAGGACGAGATGTCGTCCACGCGGTGCAGCGTGCTCATCGTCTTGCGGGCCGAGTCAAACGGGTTCTCGGCGATGCGCGGGAAGGCCTTCTCCATGGCCGCGCGCCAGATGCCGGCCTTGGCGGCGGCGACGACCAGCGCGCCTTCGGTCGGGTCGCCCACCATGCGGTAGGTGGGCGTGCCCGCCTCCGCCCCATTGCTCCGGCCGCCCTCGCTGCCCGAGGCCTCCAGCAGCGCATCGTTGGCCAGCAGGCCCACCCAGAGCACGGTCGTCACCGCCGGATGCTTGGAGAAGTCCAGCTTGTCGCCGTGATGGATGAACTTGCCCTCCGGCTTGTACCCGTCGCCGGTGATCTCAAAGGTCTCCCGGTCGCACCACAGCCGCACGGCCGTCATCTCGTTCTGGGTCAGCGTGCCGGTCTTGTCAGAGCAAATGACGGACGCCGAGCCCAGCGTCTCCACCGACGCCAGCCGCCGGATGAGCGCATGCCGCTTGACCATCTCACGCATGCCCAGCGCCAGGGTGATGGTCACGACGGCGGGCAGCCCTTCCGGCACGGCGGCAATCGCCAGGCTGACGGCGATAATGAACACTTCCGTGATTTCGGCCGAGAAATGCCGCAGGTAAGCCAGCAGCCCGCCGCCCGGAGCCGTGATCAGCCCCAGGTCGGTCTGGTTGAACAACGCCACCACGAACACCACGGCGACCACCAGCAGCGCGCCAAGGCTCAACGTCCGGCCCAGCTCGTCCAGCCGCTTTTGCAGCGGAGTCTCCTCCGTCTCCACCGCCGAGAGCATCTCGGCGATCAGCCCGATCTGCGTGTTGTGGCCGGTGGCCACCACCACGCCGGTGCCGCGCCCATAGGAGACCACGGTGCCCATAAAGGCCGTGTTCTTGCGGTCGCCCAGCGGGATCTCGCGCTCCAGGATCAGGGCCGCCCGCTTCTCCACCGGCACCGACTCGCCGGTCAGCGCCGCTTCCTCGATCCGCAGGTTAATGCTCTCCACCAGGCGCACGTCGGCCGGGACGAAGTTGCCGGCCTCCAGCAGCACCACGTCGCCCGGCACCAGCTCGCGGGCCGGCACGCTGACGCGCAGGCCGTCTCGGATGACGCGCGCCTCCGGCGCGGCCAGCCGTTTCAGGGCCGCCAGCGACGCCTCCGCCCGCGATTCCTGAATGACGCCGATCACGGCGTTGAGGACGACGATGGCGATGATGGCCGCCGCCTCCACCTCGTCCCCCAGGGCAAACGAAATCACGCTGGCGACGATCAGCAGGATGACCACAAAGCTCTTGAGCTGGTCCACCACCAGCCGCCAGAACGGCGTCGGCGGCTTCTCGCGCAACTCGTTGTAGCCGTACTGGGCCAGGCGTTTTTCGACCTCGGCCTGGGTCAGGCCCTGATCGTGCCGGGTGGAGAGCTGGCTCAGGACGGCTTCGACGGACTGGCTGTGCCAGGCAGCGGAGGTCGAGGACGAGGCGGCGTCAAGGGCCATGTAAACTCCTGATCGAGTAACGGGAGACACGCTGCCGCAGCGCTCCGGGTCGGCGGCCGAGGCAGGCTGGTTAGCGTCGGTGCGGTCCGCGGCGTCATCTGCCCCGCGGCCGTGGCGTGATTATAACGGCCTCCGCCATCTTTGTTGGCCGACATTTACTGGACAAACGGTGGCGTCGGGCCCGGACCGACGGGTGCTCCGGGGTTTTGGGTCGGCTTCCTCGACTCGGGCGCGCCTCGCGGCCGGCCGAGCCGCCCGAGCCGTGAGCGGCTCGACCGGGCTCGCCCAGGTCCTGTCGAACAGTCGAGGCCCGCCCGACGGCCCGATTGACCCGGCCCGGTTTCGGGCTACAATCTCCTCGCCGCCCCGAAACATCTGGAGGACTATGCAGGCACTTCGCGAACGCATCCGGCGCGACGGCCGGAACCTCGGCAATGGCATCCTGAAAGTCGACGGCTTCGTCAACCACCAGGTGGACCCCGGCCTGATGGACGCCTGCGGCCAGGAGCTGGCCCGGCGTTTCGCCTCGGCCGGCGCCACCAAGGTGCTCACAGCCGAGATCTCGGGCATCGCCCCGGCGCTGATGACGGGTAAACACCTGAACCTGCCGGTGGTCTACGCCCGCAAGGCCAAACCCATCACCATGCCGAACGAGGTCTTCCTGACCGTCGCGCCCTCGCACACCAAGGGCCGCACGGTCGAGTTGATCATCTCGCCGGAATACCTGGCCCACGGCGAGCGGGTGTTGATCATCGACGACTTCCTGGCGACCGGCCAGACGATCATGGGCCTGGCCCGCCTGGCCCAGGTAGCCGGCTCGACGCTGGTCGGCATCGGCGCCCTGATCGAGAAGACCTTCGAGGGCGGCCGCGCTCTGCTCCAGCCGCTCGGCGTGCCGATCGAGTCGCTGGCCATCATCACCGATATGAGCGCCGGGAAGATCGTCTTCGCGGAGTAGCCGCAAACGTATGCACGCCATCGCCATCCTCGACTTCGGCTCACAGTATTCTCAACTGATCGCGCGGCGGGTGCGTGAGGCGGGCGTGTACTGCGAGTTGTTCGCGCACGACGCCCCGGCCGAGCAGGTGCTGGCCCTGCCGCCTCAGGCCTTCATCCTGTCCGGCGGCCCGAACTCCGTCTACGACGCCGGCGCTCCGGCCCTGCCCGACTACGTGCTCGCGTCCGGCCTGCCGGTGCTGGGCATCTGCTATGGCATGCAACTGCTGGCCCAGGCCCTGGGCGGCCGCGTCGCCGCCTCGCCTCAGCGCGAGTACGGCCGCTCCCAATTGCTCATCACCCACCCCGGGTCCGTTCTCCTCGCCAGCCTGCCTGCCACCTCGCAAGTCTGGGCCAGCCACGGCGACAGGGTCGCGGCGGCGCCGCCCGGCTTTCAGGTTGTGGCCGCGTCCGACCATTGTCCGATCGCGGTCATGGAAGCGCCGGAACGCCGGCTGTTCGCGCTCCAGTTCCACCCGGAGGTCAACCACACCACCCACGGCCGCGCCATCCTGGCCAATTTCATCGCCGCCGCCGGGCTGCGCGCCGATTGGACGCCGGTCTCAATGGTGGGCGAAGCCGTCGCCAAGATCCGGGCCCAGGTGGGCGACGCGCCGGTGGTGGCCGGCGTCAGCGGCGGCGTCGATTCGATGGTGGCCGCCGCCCTGGTCCACCGCGCCGTCGGGCCGCAGTTGACGTGCATCTTCGTCGACACCGGCCTGCTGCGCGCCGGCGAACCGGAGTCCGTGGTGGAAACCTTCGGCCGGACGCTGAACGCGCGGCTGGTGGCCGTCAACGCCGCCGAGGAGTTCCTGGAGGCGCTGCAGGGCGTGACCGACCCGGAGCAGAAGCGCAAGATCATCGGCGAGAAGTTCATCCGCCTGTTCGAGCGCGAGGCGCGACGCGTCGTGGATCACGAATCCGGCGCGCGCTTCTTAATGCAGGGCACGATCTACCCGGACGTGGTGGAGAGCCGCGGGCCCGAGCGCCAGTCGGCGGCCAAGATCAAGACCCATCACAACGTCGGCGGCCTGCCGCCTGATCTCAAGTTCGAGCTGGTGGAGCCGCTGCGTTACCTTTTCAAGGACGAGGTGCGCGCCGTCGGCCTGGAGCTGGGCCTGCCGGAGGCCCTGGTGTGGCGGCAGCCGTTCCCGGGCCCCGGCCTGGCCGTGCGCTGCCTGGGCGCGATCACGTGGGAGCGCCTGGAGCGCCTGCGCGCCGCCGACAAAATCGTCACCGAGGAACTGGCGGCGGCCGGGCTTCTGCAGGCGGGCGCGGACCACCCGGCCGCCACGGCCCAGGCCTTCGCCGTGCTCCTGCCGGTGCGGTCGGTCGGTGTGATGGGCGACGGGCGCACGTACCAGGAGGTGTGCGCCATCCGGGCGGTCACCACCGACGACTTCATGACGGCGGATTGGGCGCGCCTGCCCTACGACGTGCTGGCCCGTCTCTCCAGCCGCATCGTCAATGAAGTCAGCGGCATCAACCGGGTCGTCTACGACATCTCCAGCAAGCCGCCGGCCACGATTGAATGGGAGTGAGGGCCGCGTGCGCCAGGCGCCCGGGCGGGCCTGGGTCGTCTTCCGCCAGGGAGGATGGGCCTGCCGGTTGATCCCGGGCTTGCCGGCGATTCCCGGTTTCATCGCGGCGGCGCTGCTCCTGCGGCCGCTTTCCGCCTGGTAGCAACAGGCCGCGCTACTTTACCGACGCAGGCAGCGTATTAACTGGCGATGAGTCGCGTTTGGCTTCACGCGCTTCGGAGGGACAAGCATGAGCCTTGATTATGGGAACATTCTGGCGCGCGCCTGGCAGATCACGTGGAAGCACAAGGTGCTGTGGATCTTCGGCATCCTGGCCGGCCTGGGCAGCGGCGGTGGGGGCGGCCCGAACGTCAATTACCAGCTGGATAGCCGGACAGGCAATCTGCGGCTGCCGCCGGAGTTTGAGCGCTTGCTCAACCGGTTCGACGAGCCCACCTGGATCGCCATCGCCATCGGCCTGGTCTGCCTGGGGCTGCTCATCAGCCTGGTGTTCATCGCGCTATCGGTCATTGGGCGCGGCGGCCTGATCAGCGGCATCCGTCTGGCCAACGCCCAGGGCAGCGTCACGTTCGGGGAAGCCTGGCAGGCGGGCCTGAGCAAATTCTGGACCCTGTTCCTGATCGGTCTGCTGACGGCCGCCGCCGGTTTCCTGCTGGCCCTGATTATCATCGGGCCCGGCATCCTGCTGACGGTGGCGACTTTCGGGATCGGCGTGCTGTGCCTGCTGCCCCTGATCTGTGTGTTCGTGATCCTGGTCGTGATCCTGAGCATCATCGCCTACTTCGCCCAGATCGCGGCCGTCGTCGAGAACCTGGGCGTCATGGACGCGCTGCGCCGGGCCTGGGCCATCATCCAGGCCAACCTCGCCTCCATCGTCATCCTCGGCCTGATCCTGTTGGTCATCGGCTTTGTGGTGGGGATTGTCCTGGCCCTGCCGGCGTTCTTCCTCTTCTTCCCGGCCGTGCTGGGCGCCGCCGGGCTTGCTGGCGATAGCCAGAACCTGGCGACGTTCAGCCTGGCGTTCGCCCTGATCTGTTGCGCCCTCTACGTCCCGATCCTGCTGGTGCTGAACGGCATCCTGCAGACCTGGACGACCTCGGTCTGGACGCTGGCTTACGGCCAGTTCACGCGGCCGGCCACATCCGGCAGCCAGCCGGCGCCTCAGATCACCGTCTGAGCGTCGCGCCGCCTCAACCATGCGAGAGGGAGCCGTTGTTGGCCCCCTCTTTTTATTTCCATAATCAACCCGGCCGGCCCGCTTCCGGGCGTGCTAAAATTTGTGCGATGAAACGTCTCCTGATTGTGCTGGGGCTGGCAGCCGCACTCCTGACGGCGGTCGGCGCTACGCACGCGCAGACGGCGGGCGAGGGCGCGGTCCGCGCCGCCATCACTGCCGTTGACGCCAGCCGCTTTCCGGAAATCCACGTCTATCTCACCGTGCAGGATGCCGGCGGCCGGCATATCCCGGGTCTGACGCCCGCGGCCTTTTCTCTCACCGAAAACCAGGCCCCGGTCGCGGCGGCGTCTTTGCTCGAGGCGGAAGTGGGCGTCCAGGTCGTGTTCGTCCTGGAGGTGAACGCCGCTTTCAAGACCCGCGACGCCGCCGGCGCGAGCCGGCTGGACTATTTGCGCGAAGCGCTCCTCGGCTATGTTCAGGAAGGGATGAAGGACGGCGATGATCTGACCATCCTTGCGCCGGAGGGGGAACTGATCGCGCACGTCAGCGCCGCCGCGCCCATCGTCGACGCGCTCAACCGCTATACCACCGAGTACGCCGGCGCAGCCGACCCGTTGGCCTTGCTCAGCGCGGGCCTGAACTTTGCCAGCGATGTGACGCCGCGGCCCGGCATGCGCCGGATTATGGTCGTCGCCGCCAATGGCCTGGCGCCGGCCACCGACGCGCAGGCGCTGGCTGACCTGGTCGCCCGCGCGCAGGCCACCCAGGTTCAGATTCACACGGTCTTCGTCGGCCCCGAGGCGGGGCTGGAGACCGTCGGCGCCCGGAACCTGCAGGCGCTCTCGGCCCCGACGGGCGGGCAGCACACCCTACTGCAAGGCCCAGCCGCTCTGCAACCCATCCTTCAGTCGCTGGCGGATCAGCGAAAGCAATACCGCCTGAGTTACCGCTCCGCGCTCAACCTCACCGGCCAGCACCGCCTGGCTGTCACGATTCAGCTTCCAGACGGCGCGGCCAGCGCGGCGCCGGAATTCACGTTCCCGCTTCGGGTCGAGCCGCCGATCGTGTCCCTGCCCAGCCTGCCGGCCCGGATCGACCCCGCGACCAGCGCCGGCGACTATCCGGTGCCGGTCCAGGTCACTTTCCCGGACGGGCATCCGCGCCCCTTGCAGCAGGCGGAGTTGCTCGTCGACGGCCAGACGGTGGATCGCCGCGAGGCGGTTGAGGTCGTCGCGCTGACCTGGCCGCTGGGCGGCTACACGGCCGGCCTGACCCGGACCGTGCAGGTCCGGCTCACGGACGAGTTGGGGTTAAGTGCGGAGAGCAAGCCGGTGGAGGTGTTTGTGGCCGCGCCGGCCGACGTCCTGGCGCCGACCGCGGCCCAGCAGGCGGAGCGCCCGCCCGAGCCGGGGTTGTTAGTCGCGGGCCTGGTGGCCGGCCTGCTCCTGGCGGTCGGCCTGGTCGCGGCCTGGGTCTGGGGGCGGCCGCTTCTGGCCGCCGCGCTGAGCACACCGAGGCCGCCGCGCGCGCGGCCGGCCGAGCCGGTCCGGCGACCCCAACCGCCGGCTGACCCGGCGCGGCTCAAGGACACGATGCCGCTCAAACTGCCGCCGGCTCCCGCGCGGCGACTGCACCTGCCGCGAGTGACCGTGCCGCGCTGGAAGGCGGCGGCGCGTGCGGGCCGCCAGCCGGCCGTGGGCCGCGCTTATCTGGAGGTGGTCGAGCCGGGCGGGGGCGGCGCGCCGGAGGCGCCGCTCGAACTGGTTGGCCCGGTGTTGCGTCTGGGCCGCGATCCCGGCCTGGCCGAGGCGGTGTTTCCGGATCGGTCCGTTTCACGCCTGCACGCGCGCATTGCGGAGACCCGTCCGGGGGTGTTCACGATTTTTGATGAGGGCTCGACGTCAGGGACGTGGGTGAATTTCACCCAGGTCGCGGTGGATACCGGGCATGAACTTGCTTCCGGCGACCTGATCAACCTGGGGCGCGTGCAGTTGCGTTTCCGGCTGCGCGACCTGCCGGGGGAGGCCCGCGGCAATGGTCGGGACCCCCATCCGCTGGCCGGCGCCTGAGCGCCTCGGGGCGGCCGCCGGAAACAAAAACAGACCGGGCTCAACATTGCGTTGAGCCCGGTCTGTTTGATCTTCCGGAGAAGATCAGCCAAACCCCTTGGCGACGACCTACTCTCCCAAGCGGTCTCCCGCCGAGTACCATCAGCGCTGTCAGGCTTAACTTCCGGGTTCGAGATGGGACCGGGTGTACCCCTGACGCTCCAATCACCAAGAGAGTTTTAACTTGTTAAGACGGCCTTTACTCCGCCAACCGTGGAAATTCAAATTCTCCGCACCACACTATTGGACTAAGCCCTCGACCGATTAGGACGCCTACGCACACAACTTGAGCTTGCGCTCTTGAAGCTTACACGCGGACGCCTATATAGCCGGTGGTCTACCGGCGGTCTTACTGGCTTATGCCATGGGGGACCTAATCTTGGAACGAGTTTCCCACTTAGATGCATTCAGCGGTTATCTCAACCGGACGTAGCTACTCGGCCATGCCGCTGGCGCGACAACCGACACACCAGAGGTCCGTCCATCCCGGTCCTCTCGTACTAAGGACAGGCTTCCTCAAGTCCCCTACGCCCACAGTGGATAGAGACCGACCTGTCTCACGACGGTCTGAACCCAGCTCACGTACCGCTTTAATGGGCGAACAGCCCAACCCTTGGGACCTTGTACAGCCCCAGGATGCGATGAGCCGACATCGAGGTGCCGAGCGAGGTCGTCGATGTGAACTCTTGGACCTCACCAGCCTGTTATCCCCGGGGTAGCTTTTGTCTGATAAGCCACGGCCATTCCACACTGTACCGTGGGATCACTAAGCCCGACTTTCGTCTCTGCTCGGCGCATTGGCCTTGCAGTCAAGCTCCCTTGTGCCTTTACACTCAACGGCTGGTTTCCATTCAGCCTGAGGGAACCTTTGGGCGCCTCCGTTACCTTTTGGGAGGCGACCGCCCCAGTCAAACTACCCGCCTGGCACGGTCCCCCAGCCGGATCACGGTCTGAGGTTAGGGTCAAAACTTCATCAGGGTGGTATTTCACCGTTGGCTCCCCCGAGCCCAGAAGCCCAGGTTCAAAGCCTCCCACCTATCCTACGCAGATCAAGTTCTAACACAATGCCAAGGTGTAGTAAAGCTCCACGGGGTCTTTTTGTCCTACTGCGGGTAGGCAGCATCTTCACTGCCATTTCAATTTCGCCGGATCCCTCGTTGAGACAGTGCTCCAGTTGTTACGCCGTTCGTGCGGGTCGGAACTTACCCGACTAGGAATTTCGCTACCTTAGGACCGTTATAGTTACGGCCGCCGTTCACCGGGGCTTCGGTTCGAAGCTTCGCTTGCGCTAACCTCTCCCCTTAACCTTCCGGCACTGGGCAGGCGTCAGCCCCTATACTTCGCCTTGCGGCTTAGCAGAGACCTGTGGTTTAGTTAACCAGTCACTAGAGCCGTTTCCCTGCGATCCCCCGGCGCTCCTTCGGATTGAATTCACGCCAGGAGACACCTCTTCTCCCGAAGTTACGAGGTCATTTTGCCTAATTCCTTAACGAGGGTTCTTCCGGTCGCCTTGGTCTACTCGACCCACCTACCAGTGTCGGTTTGCGGTACGGGCGCCTGAGCGTCAACGCTACGAGGTTTTTCTCGGCAGCTAGGCTCAACCACTTATGCCTCGGGGGCTCGCTATCACGCCTCAGCTCAGCCAGCGGATTTACCTGCCGGCCTCAACGCCTACGCGTTTCGCACCTGCCATGTCCGATGGGCAGGCTGGTCTACCTTTCTGCGTCACCCCTTCGCTCAACTCAGGCGGTTCCGGAATGTTGACCGGATGTCCATCACCTACGCCTTGCGGCCTCGGCTAAGGCCCGACTAACCCGACGCGGACTGACCTTGCGTCGGAAACCTTAGGTTTACGGCGAACACGGTTCTCACGTGTTTTACGCTACTCATGTCTGCATTCTCACTTCCGTTCGCTCCAGCCGTCCTTACGGTCGACCTTCCCTGCAAACGGAACGCTCCCCTAACACCCGTCTTGCGACGGGTCCACAGCTTCGGTACTGAGCTTAGCCCCGGTTAATTGTCCGCGCAGGATCGTTTGACCAGTGAGCTATTACGCACTCTTTAAAGGGTGGCTGCTTCTAAGCCAACCTCCTGGCTGTCTAAACAATCCCACATCGTTTTCCACTGAGCTCAGATTTAGGGACCTTAGCTGATGGTCTGGGCTGTTTCCCTTTCGACCACGAATCTCATCACCCGTAGTCCGACTGCCACGCTGTGGAGTAACGGCATTCGGAGTTTGGTTTGGTTTGGTAACCGACAAGGCCCCTAGCCAATCCAGTGCTCTACCTCCGTTACTGAACGCGTGACGCTAGCCCTAAAGCTATTTCGGGGAGAACAAGCTATCTCCC
>DAOUAB010000120.1:0-10739 GCA_034434015.1 Anaerolineales bacterium | reverse complement strand
TGCTTCTGGCCCACCGACAGCAGGTTGCCGCCCTCGCCCACCGCCGTGTCGTAGCCCTTCTCCAGCGTCACGATGAAGTCGTGCGCGCCGGCGACCCGCGCGGCCTGCTCCACCTCGGCGTCCGTCGCCTCCAGCCGCCCGTAGCGGACGTTCTCGCGCACCGTGCCCGAGAACAGGTGCGGCGTCTGCAGCACCACGCCGATGCGCGAGTGGATGGCGTGCAGCGGATACTCGCGGTAGTCGCGGCCCGCGATCCGGATCACGCCGGCCCGCGGCTCGTAGAACCGGCACACCAGGTTGACGATGGTCGATTTGCCGCCGCCCGTCGGGCCCACCAGGGCAATCGTCTCGCCCGGCTGCACGCGCAGGCTGAAGTCCCTGAGCACCGGCTTGCCCTCTTCGTAGTAGAAGTCCACCCGGTCGAACTCGATCTCGCCGCGCAGGCTGCCGGGATCGACGGCGCCCGGCCGGTCCTGCACGTCCGGCTGCGTGTCCAACAGCGAGAAGGTGCGCTCGGCCGAGGCGACGGCGTGCTGCAGCTCGGCGTAGACGCGCGCCAGGTCCTGGACCGGCCAGAGCATGAACGTGATGTAGCCGATGAAGGCCTGCAGGTCGCCCAGCGTCATCAAGCCGGCCTGGAACTGCCAGCCGCCGTACCAGGCGACGCTGGCCAGGGCCGCGGCGCTGATGAACTGCACCACCGGCAGGAACAGGGCCGACAGCCAGGCGGCGCGGAAGCTGGCCCGGTACATCTGCCCGGTCAGGACGCCGAACTCGTCCAGGTTGGCGGCCTCGCGGTTGAGCGCCTTGACCACCCGGACGCCCGTGATGTTCTCGTTGTAGGCGCCCGTGATCCTGGAGTTCACCCGGCGCACGGCGCGGTACTCGCCCACGATGCGCTTCTGGAACTGGGCGGCCACCACCACCAGCACCGGCACGATCAGGACCACGACCAGCCCCAGCCGCCAGTTCAGGTAGAACATGAACGCCGAGGCGGTCAGGATGCTCAGCAGCCCCCAGGTGATGTCCAGCAGGCCCCAGGTGATCAGCTGGGCGATGTTGCCCGTGTCCGACGTGACGCGCGCCATGATCCAGCCCACGGCCGTGCGGTCGAAGTACGAGAACGTCAGCGTCTGCAGGTGGTTGAAGAGCTTCTGGCGCAGTTCGTACTGCAGGCGCTCGCCCAGGACGCCGGCCAGGTAGATCAGGCCGAAGACGCCGCCGGACTGGATGAGCGACAGCCCGGCGTAGACGGCCAGGACGGCGCCCAGCGCCGGCATGTCGCCGGGCAGGATGCCGCGGTCGATGAGCAGCTTCTTCAGGAAGTTGAAAGCGCCATCGAGCAGCGCGACCAGCGCGGTGCAGCCCAGGAAGCCGGCCAGCCACGGCCAGTGCGGAAGCGTCAGGCGCAGCATCCGCCCCAACGTGCGGGCGCTGACGGCGCCGGTGAATTCTTCTTCCTCAAAATCGTGTTCAGACATGTTGATTACTCACTTGACCTTCACGCAAAGGCCGGCTCCGCCGCCGGTTCGGCGGCCTCGGCTCCAAGCGGGTGCGCGACCTCCTGGGCCACCTCGTCCTCGATGCGCGCCTGCAGGTCGTAGATGCGCCGGTACAGGCCGTCCTGCGCCAGCAGCTCGGCGTGCGTGCCGCGCTGCGTGATCCGGCCCTGCTCCAACACCAGAATCAGATCGGCGCCCATCACGCTCTGGATACGGTGGGCGATGATGAACGTCGTCCGGCCCTCCATCAGGCGCTCCAGCGCGCCGCGGATGGCGGCCTCGGTCTCGGTGTCCACGGCCGAGGTCGAGTCGTCCAGGATGAGCAGGCGCGGGTCCTTGAGCAGCGTGCGGGCGATGGCCACGCGCTGCTTCTGACCGCCGGAAAGGGTGATGCCCTTCTCGCCGACCAGGGTGTCGTACCCGTCCGGGAAGCCCAGGATCGTGTCGTGGATGGCGGCCGCCTGCGCCGCCGCGATCACCTCCTCGTCCGTGACCACGCGCCCGACGCCGTAGGTGATGTTCTCGCGAATCGAGCGCGAGAACAGGAACGGCTGCTGCTCCACGATGCCGATCTGCTGGCGCAGATACTGGCGCGGGTAGTCGCTCAGTTCGACGCCGTCCAGCGTGATGTGGCCGGCCGTGTACGGGTAGAAGCGCGGCAGCAGGTTCACCAGCGACGTCTTGCCCGAACCGGTCGGGCCGAGCAGGGCCACCACCTGGCCGGGCTCCACCCGGAAGGTGATGTCCTTGAGCACCCGGCTCTCGCCCTCGTACTCGAAGCCGACCTGCCGGAACTCCACCGCGCCGCGCAGGCGGGCGCCCGGCGCCGGCTGATACGCGCCGTCGTCGCCGGGCTCGCGCGCCTCGCGGATGATCTCGGTCAGCCGCGCATAGGAGACCAGGCCGGTCGAGGCCTGGACGATGATGCGGCCCAGCTCGCGCATCGGCCAGATCAACTGCACCACCAGGCCCATGTAGGCCAGGTACAGGCCCAGCGTCAGCTCGCCCTGGATCACCAGCATGGCGCCCAGGTAGAAGCCGGCCAGCGTCTGCGCGCTGCACAGCGCGTCGGTGATCGGCCAGAAGAGCGAGTGCATGATCAGCAGGCGCCGGCCGCGGCGGTACTTCTCCCGGTTGTCGCGCTCGAACTTATCCATCTCGAACGCCTGCCGGGCGAAGGCCTTGACCACGCGCACGCCGGTCAGGTTTTCCTGCAGCGTCGTGGACAGCACCGCGTCCTGGTCCTGGTAGTGCTCGTAGACCTGGGAGACGCGGCGGAAGAAGAAGCCCGAGACCGCCACGATCACCGGGACCACGATCACCGACGCCAGCGCCAACTGCCAATGCAGGAAGAGCAGCGCCACAAAGTTGATGGCAAACAGCAGCGCGATCCGGCCGACGCCGATGGCGTTGTCGGCGAAGAAGCGGCGCACGGCGTCCACGTCCGAGGTCGCGCGCTGGATCAGCTCGCCGGTCGGCATCTTGTCGTGGTACGCGAACGACAGCCGCTGGATGTGGTCAAACAGGAAATTGCGCAGCCGGCGGGCGATGGTCTCGGCCACGTCGGCGGCCAGCCGTCCGCTGAGGAAGGTGAAGGCGCCCTCGCCCAGCGCCAGCCCGAGGAAGCCGAGGGCGACCCAGGGCAGCCGGTCCAGCCGGCCGGCGCTGAGCACGCCATCCACCAGATAGGTGATCAGGTAGAAGGTGGCGGTCTTCGCCCCCGTGGCCAGGCCCAGGCTGAGCGCGGCGCCCAGGTAGCGCGGGCGCAGGCCGGTCATCATGCGCCACAGGCCCAGCAGGCGGTTCTTCGATACAGCATGTTTGAAGTCAAATTCGGCGGTCATCGTAGTCACCACTGGTCAATTAACGAAAAAGCGGCCGCAGATCACTGCCCGGGCCGCCGCCACAAATAAAACGGCCACAGGGCATCGGTGCACCTGTGGCCGCGGCAGGGTCTAACGCAGGACGCGAACGCTCAGCAAACAGGCGCACCTCGAGAAGGGTCGGCTCCCGTGATGGTAAAGCCAGTCTTGCGGATGCCGAGCGTCATCGAGTGCGCCTCCTTTCCTGACAGAATAGTGAACGTGGGAGCCAGTGTAGCACGCGCGATATGGCGAGTCAAGGACCAAAGGCCGGAAATTGCGTCCGACTATTGGCCGTGGTCCCCGCCGGCCCCGAACAGGCGCGGCGTGGCCAGCCACTCGCCCGGGACGCCGGCCACCGCCTCCAGCCGCAGCGCGCGGCCTTCGTCGGCCAGCCGTTCCCAGACGCGGCGCGTCTCCTCGACCGTCCAGCGGAACAGGCGCTGCGCGTCCTGGGCCCGGGCCGCGCCGACCGAGTCCAGGTACAGGCCGGCGAGGTGCGCCCGGGCGTCGACGCGCGTGATCGAGCCGGCCTGCGCCGCCAGGTCCGGGAAGTGACGGTCGACGATGTCGTAGATGAACGCATAACGCCAGGCGCCGGCCTGGGCCACGCCGACGGGCAGGATTCGCAGGCCGGTCTGCAGTTCCACCAGGGCTTTCTCGAAGCGCGCGTTGCTGCCCTTGCTGGTCAAACGCGCCTCCTTGCGCAGGGCCAGGGTGTGCAGCGGCCCTTTCTCGAGCAGCGCCTCGTACACGGCGCGGGCGTCGGCCGTCAGGCGGCCGGCCGCGAACAACTCCAGGTAATCGGCCCGCCAGTCGCCGAAGTTCTCGGATAGGGCGTAGAAATAGGGCACGACCGGCAGCGCGACCAACGTCGCCTTGCCGCGCAACAGCTTGGCGTAATACCAGCGCCGGGCCCCCAGCCACTGGTCCTTCCAGCCCCAGGTGATGTGGCCGGGGTCGTCGTGCTCATCGGCCACCGGCCGGTCGCCGGCTACCGCCGCCCACAGGCTGGGCAGCTCCACGCCCTTGATCGGCCAGAAATACACGAAGCCGCGCGCCTCCACAAACGCCAGCGCCTCGTCAATGGTCTTCACGCGGCGGGCGGGTTTGAGACGGTACGTCTGGGCGCGGTAGGCGTTGAGGCGGGCCAGGGTCAGGCGCGGCATGGCGGCGGTGAAGTGAGGTAGACTGGGCCTGACGCCGGGACGAACCAGGACACAGGTCAATGTCTTTCGAACGCGATTTCGCGGCTCTGCAACAGATGACGGCCGAACTGAAGGACTATCTGCTCTCCGACGTGGCCTTCTGGCCGCTGGGCGGTTCCAGCCGCTTCCCCCGGCTGAGCCTGGGCCGTTACCTGCTCACGCGCGCCCGTCTGGCCGCCGACGCGGGCCACGCCGCTGAGGTCGCCAACCTGGAGCGCCAGGGCGATCAGGTCCTGGCGCAGTGGCCGGCCGCAGCCGAGCGCAAGGCCGAGCAGGAATTCCACACCCGCCTTCACCTGTGGGAGACCTACCTGGCCGAGCGCCAGGGCCGCTATGCCACCGAGGTCGCCCAGCGCGCGATGCTGGCCCTGCTCCTGCGCCGATTCCCGGCGCTGGCCGGGACCGCCGCCGGCCAACGCCTGGCCGCACTCGACACGGCCCTCAAGGCCCGGTTGAGGCCGGGCGCGTTCGTCTGGGAGGCCGGGCTGGAGGCGGCGTTTCCGGCAGAGGCGTTTTGGTTTTTGTATGGGGCGCCATAGCTCGCCTCTTCATGGCACCCCCACATTCTGCGCAAATTCCGACGTGTTCAGGGACAGATCGGTGGCCGTGGCCGTGACCTGCCCGCCGGACCCCAGCGTGCCGGCCGGGAGCACCACTGTAAATTGCCAGGCGGTGGCGTCCTGCGCGCCGGGCACGCCGCTGGTCACCGTCGCCGCGCCCAGGTAGGCCTGACCTTCTCCAAAGCCGGAACCATCCGGCGCGGCGATGAAGAACTCGACGACCGCGTTCGGCCGGGCCTCGCCCGTGATGACCACATTGCCCAAGCCATCCAGGGTCGCCGCGTAGAGCGCCGGGAAGTTCAACAGGCCGTTGGCGCCCGCGTCGCCATCGCCCGCATCGTTCGGCGTCACCCCGTCGTTGCCGAGGTCGATCCCCAGCCCGCCGTTGGCCGAGATCGCGTTCTGGGTGAAGCGGTTGCCCTGGCTGCCGCCCGTGGCGATGACGAGGCCCGGCCCGGTGTTGAGCGTCAGGGTGTTGTTCGGGCCGACGGTGTTGCCGCTGGACACGGCGGACATGAAGCACAATCCGCCTATCGGGCCGTTCTCGGAGATGAGGTTGCCGGCCAGGGTGCTGTTCGTCAGCCCGGCGACCTCCACCCCGCAGGCGCTGCCATTGGCCGGGCCGTTGGCGGTCACCTGGTTGTTGGAGAACGTCAACCCGACCCCGCGCAGCACGGCGCCGTCCTCGCCCTGGCCCGTAATCACGTTGCCCGTAATCGTGTTGCCAAAGCTGGCCTCGGAGCCCGGCGCAAATTCCAGGCCGTCGCTGTTGTTGGCGACGAGCGTGTTGCCGGTGATGACATTCCGGTTGGCCTGGCCCGTCAGCCGCAGCGCGCCGAGCGTGCCGGTGTTGTTGCTGTTCGACGTCAGGTAGTTCTGGTCCAGCACGTTGTCGTCGCCCCGGTCGCCGTCGCCGGCGCCGCCGTCGATCAGGATTCCGACGCCCCCGCCCTGATTGAAGCGCCGGATATCCAGCTTGCGCAGGGTGTTGCCGTTGGACTGGACCAGCAGCCCGTTGACGTCGCTCCCGGCCAGCAGGCCGTCGAGGACGATGTCCGGCAGGCCGAAACGCAGGTCGCCGCGATTGGCCTCCTGGGTCGCGCCGTCCACGGACGTGCCGCCGTCGGTCAGCGCCGGCAGCGCCGAGCCGGGCAGGATCGTGAACGCGTTGGCGTACGGCGTGTTGAAACCCGGATCGGTGGTCGGGATGCTGAACTGGCCGGCGTTCGGCCCGGCGATCGCCGCCGCGTTGAGCAGAAACTGCCGCAACGAGCCCTGTCCGGTGTCGGCGGTGTTAACGATCAGGTTGTACGCAAACCCGAAATCCACGCCCGCCACGCCGGCGCCGCCGACGTTCACGACCACGTTGGTATCGCCGACGCCGCCGCCCGGCGCGGTGGCCAGGTCGCTCACCGCGGCGTTGTTCCCGCCCAGCGCCCCGGCCCCGCCGTTGCCGGTCACGCCATCCGACTCGAACGTCTGCTCGGCGATCACGTTCGTGGCAAAGTTCAGGCCGGCGGCCGGCGGCGAGTCGCCATCGCCCAGGCTGGCCGAGACCACGCGCACGAGGTACGCGCCGCCGCTCGGCGCGGTCAAGGTATACAGCCCGGCCGCGTCGGTAGTGGCGAAGCTTAAGAAGGCGCCCGCCCCGGTGTAGAGCTCCACGCGGACGTTCGGCGCGCCGGCATCGCCCGCGCCAAAGGCCGCGCCCGCGCCGCCGGCGTAGTTGCGGTCCTCAAAGACCCGTCCCGTGATCAAGCCGGGACCGAGCGTCTCCGTCGGCGTCGGGGTGAAAGTCGGGGTATCGCTGGCGGGCGGTGGAGGCAGAGTCGGCGTGCCCGTCCCGGTAGCGGTAACCGTGGGCGTGGAGCTGGCCGGCGGAGGCGGAGGCGTCGAGGTCGGCGTTGTTGTGCCCGTCGGCGTGGTCGTCGGCGGGAAAGTGGGCGTGGCCGTCGGGAGGCCGGTCCGGGTGGGGGTGGGGGTGCCGGTCGGAGCTTCCGGAGTCGGCGTGGCCGAACTGACCTCGAGGGTGGGCGGGCGGGTCTCCGTGTCCGCCGGCGTGGCGCTGACGACGACGACGACCGTGATGCCGGGCGCGCGAGCAGTGGCGGTGGGGGTGGCGGGGGCGACCGGCGTCAGCCCGGCGGAGGGGCCCGGCGTCAGCCAGACTTCGCCGGGGATCACCAGGACCTCCTGCTGGCCGGGCGCGCCCTCATCGCGGAGGGCTTCTCGAATGATGTCGGGATCAAGAGCGCCGAAGACTTCGACCGCCCAGGCGCGATAGTCGGCGCGCAGTTGCGACCGCAGAGCGGGGACGGCGCGACCGCCCAGGTCCAGGAGCGCCAGCTGGCCGACGCCGAAGAGGACCAGGAACACGACGACGGGCAGGCACAACCAGGGCAGCAGCCACAGCCAGGGCAGCCACCCGAGCGCCGCCGCCCGGCGCGAGCGCGGCCGCTCCGGGTCGCTCATACGTACTCCGCTTCGCCCGAGGCCTCGGTCACCGGCAGGTAGACGCCGATCACGCCTCCGTCCGCCTGGCGACGCGCCCACACCTGGCCGCCCATGCGGTCGGCGATGGATTTCACCAGAGCCAGCTCCAGGCCGGGCCGGTCCGCGCCGCCGAGCGACTTCTCAAACAGCCGCGCCAGGTCGGTCTCGGCCAGCGCCGGGCCGCTGTCGGCGATCTCAAACCCCACCTGGCCGCCCTGGGCGGTGAGAGCCAGGCGGACCGTGCCGCCGGGCGCGCTGCGCTGCGCGGCCCAGCGCACCAGCCCATGGACGAGCTGCCGCAGCAGGTCCGGGTCGATGCGCAGATGCGGCGCGCCGGCCGCCAGGTCCAGCGCCACGTGGACGTGCTTCTCGCGAATGGCGCGCTCCGGCACCGACCGCACCAGGTCCGGGAGGGCGGCGGCCAGGTCCACATCCACCGGCCGCAGGCCGACGCCGGATTCCACGCGCACCACCTCCAGCAGATCGTCCATCCAGCGCTGGATGCGGTCCCAGACGCCGGTCTGGCGGAAGAGGATCTCGGCGGCGCGCGGGTCTTTGTCGCCGACCAGGGCGTTCAGCTCGGCCATATTGCTGATGGCCTGCGCCAGCGGCAACTGCAGGCGGGCGGCGGCGTCGGACAGCAGCTGGAACTTCACATCGTCCAGGCGCTTGAGCAGGGTGATGTCGCGGATGATCATCACCCAGCCCTGGCCCGGGATCGGGGCCAGGCTGACCATCCACTGGGCCTGGGCGGGACCGGCTAGCTCCACGGTGAGCGGCTGGCCCTGCCCCAGCGCCTGCCAGTTGGCCAGCAGGCTGGCGAGCGGCTTGGGCAGGCTGGCGGCGGCGGCGCGCCCGACCAGGTCGTCGCGGCCGAGCAAACGCGCGGCGGCCGGGTTGACCACCAGCAGCGCGCCGTCGGCGTCGGCCGAGAGGATGGCATCACCGGTGTGGCTCAGCAGGGCGTTCAGGCGCTCGGTGAGGGCGGCCCGTTCGAGGAGCAGCTGGCGGTGCGCGGTCGCCCGGGCCACGGCCAGCGACAGCACATTGAGCGTCTCAAACGGCTTGATCAGGAAGTCGTAGGCGCCGTCGTGGCGCATCGCCTTGACCGCGGCGTCCAGCGTGCCGTTGCCGGTGATGACGATCACTTCCAGACGCGGATCGCGGATGCGCGCCGCGCGCAGCAGGTCAAGGCCGTGCAGGGTCGGCATGTCCAGGTCGGTCACCAGCACCGCAAATGGCTCGCCGGCGCCGACCTCGTTCAGGGCCAGGCTGCCGTCGGTGAACGCCTCCACCGCATAGCCCTGGCGCGTCAGGTGGGCGCCCATCACGGCCAGCAAATCCGGGTCGTCGTCCACCAGCAAGACGCGCTCGGCGCTCATGCGGTCTTCCCCTGGTCGGCGCCGGGCAGTTCCACGGGCAGCAAGGGCAGGAACACCGTGAACGTCGTGCCGTATCCGACCGTGCTCTGGACGTCAATCCGGCCGCCGTGGCTGCTGACGATGCCATAGCTCACGGACAGCCCGAGCCCGGTCCCCTCGCCGGGCGGTTTGGTGGTGAAGAAGGGGTCGAAAACGCGGTTCAGGTTCTCGGGCGGGATGCCCACGCCCGTGTCCTGCACCGCGATGGCGGCCGTGTCCCCGTTCCGGCTGACGCGGATGCGCAGGGTGCCGCCTTTCGGCATCGCCTGCACGCCGTTCTGGATCAGGTTGACCAGCACCTGTTCGATCTGCTGCGCGTCGTAGGTGGCGATGACGGCCTGCTCCGGCAGTTCGGTAATCACGTTGACGCGCGCCTCGCGCGCCAAGTAGCCGGTGAGGCGCAGCACCGTCTCCACCGTGTTGCGCAGATCGCCCTCCGAGCGCTCCAGGTTAGACTGGCGCGCGAAGGTCATCAGGTCGCTGACGATCCGGCTGGCGCGTTTGACGTTGTCGCGAATGACGGCCAGGTTCTTGCGATTGGCTTCGTCGATGTTTGGGTCTTCGTCCATCAGCTCGGCCAGGCCGCGGATGATCGCCAGCGGGTTCTTGACGTCGTGGACGATGCCGGCCGTCAACTGGCCGATGGCCGCCACTTTTTCGGACTGGATGAGCTGCTGCTGGGCGGCGCGCAACTGGGCCAGCGCCTCCTCCAGTTCACGATTGCTCTCCACCGTCGCCTCGTACAGGCGCTGGGCCTCCTGGGTGCGCTCGCGCAGGCGCCGCGTCATCACGTCGAACGCCAGCGCCAGGTCGCCGATCTCGTCCTCGCGCCGGATGCCGGTCTGCTGGTCCAGGTCGCCGGCGGCCACCGCCTGCGAGACGGCGCGCAGGCGCAGCAGCGGCCGGGCGATGCCCTGGGCCAGCACGAAGCCGAGCAGGATGACGGCCAGGGTGAGCACGGCGAAGATTGCGCTGATGATGTTGCGGCTGGTGGTCTCGGCCTGCACCACGTAGTCCGCGGCCAGCGCGGCGCTGAGCACGCCGACCGTCTGGTTGCGGATCACCAGCGGCGCGTCCACGACCTGGAAACGCCGGCCGAACAGCGTCAGCTCACGGTCCGGCCCGGTCCCGGCGGCCTGCGCGGCGGCCGGCGTCAATTCGAGGACCTGGCGGCCTTCGTCCGGCTCGGCGAAAGTGGTGGCGATGAAGCGGCCGGAGAGGTCGAGCAGGACAATGTCGGCCAGCGACTGCGTCTTCAGCTCCACCAGCAGGCCCTGGAGCGGGCTGCCCACCAGGAGCGCGCCGACGATCTGCCCGTCGTCCGCGCGCACCGGCGCCGCCGTCACCAGGAAGGTGCCCTGCTGAGTCGTGAAGAAACCGATGAACTTGTCGCCGTCGGCGTCCGTCTCGCCGCGCAGGACCCGGACGGCAGGCTCGAAGGCCGAGAAATCCGCCCCGTCCGAACTGACATACTCGATGCCGGCGGCGTTCAGGTTCCGCGCCAGGGTGAGCACCTCCACGCCGCGGCTGTCGAGGGCGGTCACCAGTTGGGTCCCGTTATTGGTGGCGATCGGCAGCAGGCGCGCCTGGAGCTGCGCCTTGTCCCCCTCGGCCAGCGCCGCCGGCACATCCTGCGTGAAGGCCATCAGGCGCAGGTCGGTCAGGTGGGCGCGCTCGCGGCGCACCAGGCCGT
>DAOUAB010000119.1:0-20814 GCA_034434015.1 Anaerolineales bacterium | reverse complement strand
ACGGGCAGTGGGACCGGGCGCGGGGCACGGCCTGCACGCACCTGATCCGCAACTCACGCCGTGATATGTGCATCGTGCGCATCACGGACCTGCGGCCAGAGTCGGGCCTGGTGGACTGGGCGGCACTGGACGCGGACCCTGACTGCGAGCGCATCCGCGACGAGCGGCGGTAATTCCGATGGCGACCGTCACCGACAATTTCGACCGCGCCGACTCGACCAATCTGGGCTCCAATTGGTCGGAGCGAAGCGGCACCTGGGAGATCTTATCCAACACATTGCGCCAGGGTACGAGCACCGGCGCCTATCGCAAGCTGGAATGGATTGGCGCGGCCCTGGATAGCGCCAACAACTACTCCCAGGTCAGCGGCCGCGGCACAAACAGCGCACGCGGATTCGGCGCTTTTGCGCGCGGCTCGGTGGGCAGCACCGTGACCTATTACGCTGCCGTGCTGTTCCCTGGCGACAACGATTATCTGGTCGAGATCACCGCCGGGGCCGAGGGAATCCTGGACACGGGATCAGCGCGTTCGACGAGCACGACCTATACCGTGCGGATCGAGGCCAATGGCTCCAGCCTGCGCACGCTCATTGGCGGCGTTGAGAGCTGCACCGCCACAGACGCGACACTCACCAGCGGGTCCGTTGGCGTGATGACCTATGGCGCCTGTAACGGGACCAACGATTGGATTGATGACTTCTCTGCCGGCGATCTGGCGATCACGATCACGGCCACCGGCATCGCCACGGGCGAGGCCTTCGGCACGCAGCGCCTGGACCAGTCCATTGTTGGCACCGGCATCGCCACGGGCGAGACATTCGGATCAGCGACGGTCTCGCTCGTGGCCGGCAGCCAGGAGATCACGCCATCGGGGATCGCGGGCGCGGAGGTCTTTGGTTCAGCGCGGCTGGATCAGTCCATTGCCGGGACCGGGATCACAACCGCTGCGGCGTTCGGGACCGCGCGGCTGGATCAGTCCATCGCTGGCACAGGCATTGCCGCCGGCGAGGCCTTTGGCTCTGCGGCCCTGCAGCGCTACATGGGTGTCTTCGGCGTGCCGGCTCCAGGCAAAGAGTCAGGCTATGGCCTGCGTTTCTACGGTCACGTCGCCGCCAACCAGAGCAAAGTGCGCATTCCGCTGGACAATCCATCTGATCCGGTGATCGACGTCGGAGCCGGCGATTTCACGTACGAGTTCTGGATGCGTGCGGCCTACGCGGACAATACCAGCAGCGGCATCGCCGACGCCCGCTACTCCAACATCATCCTGGACCGCGACATCTGGGGCCATCCGCGCGGCTGGGTGCTCGGGGTGACGCGCCGCACCGGCCCGATCCTGGCCGTGTGCTGGGCCGTGGCCGACACCGGCGGCGGCTGGGCGACCACCTACGGGACCGCCGACGTCGGCGACAACGCCTGGCACCACGTGGCCTTGACCTGGCGGCAATCGACGCGGGTCCTGGAGTGCTACGTCGATGGCGTGAGCCAGGGCACGCGGACCATCAGCGAGAGCAACCTGAGCTATCCCAACGGCGAGCGCCCCGTCGACGGCGTCAACAACGAGTACTTGGTCATCGGCGGCGAGAAGCACGGCGTCGGCGTCGCCTACAACGGGTATTTTGACGAGTTCCGCATCTCGGACACACGCCGCTATACCGCCGGCTTCACGCGCCCGAGCACGCGCTTTGAGCCCGACGCGGACACGGTCGGCCTCTTCCACTGCGACGACGGCTCGGGCACGGTGCTGGCCGACCAGTCCGGGGCCGCCGCCGTGGCCAGCAACGGCGAGCTGCTCGTCGGCGGCACGCCGTCCGGCCCGGAGTGGGCGGCGTCGGACGCGCCGATCTCGACCACGGCTCTAGGGACGCCGCGCCTCGACCTGGTGCTGACCATGACCGGGATCGGCACGGGCGAGGCCTTCGGGTCTGCCCGCCTTGATCAGACCATCGTCGGGACGGGCATCACCACCGGGGAAGCCGTCGGCGAGCCGCTCGTCCAGGCCGGCGATCTGGCGCTGGTGGCCATTGGCATTGCCAGCGCCGAGTCGTTTGGTTCGGCCCGTCTGGATCAGGACATCACGGCGGCGAGTATCGCCACCGGGGAGGCCGTCGGCGGCGCGGCGCTGGCGGTGTACATTGCTCCGGGCGGGATCGCGACCGGCGAAACCTTCGGGACCGCCGAAGTCCAGCTGGACGCCGGGCAGGCCATCACCGCCGCCGGCATCCTGACCGGCGAAGCCTTTGGCGCGGCGACGGTGCAGCCTGGCGCAGTCTCGATCTTGCCCGCCGGCGTGGCCGGCGCAGAAGCGTTTGGCGCGGTGGCAATTATCGGTGGCGTGATCAATCAGGTCTCAGCCCGGCGCGCGACCCGCTCGACGCCGGGATCGGGCCGCACGCGCTCGACGCCCAGCGCGACGCTGACGCAGACCACACCGGCGAGCACCCGCACACAGGCAGGTGAGTGATGGCCAACTATGACTACGTGCTCAAACGCGGCGACCGGCAGAGCCGATTCGTCAGCGTGCTTAAGGACCCCAACGGCAACCCGGTGGACCTGACCGGGAAAACGGTCAAATTCATCATGCGCCAGGTGAGCGCCGATACCGCCAAGGTCTCCGCCGCCGCCACGCCCGACCCGGATCAGGCGGCCAACACGGGCCGGGTCACCTACGACCCGGCGGCGGCCGACATCGACACGGCGGATGTGTATTACGTCGAATGGCAGACGACCCAGGCCGGCCTGACGCTGACCTACCCCAATGGCTGGCACGAGATCGCGAAGATCGTTGGGGACCTGGGTTCGTAGCGTTTTGACGTTTGGCGCGGCTGGTAGTAGAGTCATCTCAGGCGGCTGCAGCCGCCCACGCCCGGCTCGCCGTTGACGGCAGCCGTCCGGGATATTGGCGCCCGGCGCAGAGAGTCAAGCGACTCTCTGCGCCGGGCGCTTTCGTTAGGCAGGCAGGTGAACGATGGATTACAAGGCCATCAAAGCTGAGTTCAAGGCCGAAGGCGATAAGGGCGAATACGAGGGCCACTTCTCGGTCTTCAACAACATTGACGACGGCCTGGACATCATGTATCCGGGCGCGTTTCGCAAGACGATCCAGGAGAATGGCCGGCGCGTTAAGGTGTTTTATGCGCACGACTGGTCCAAGCTCATCGGCCCCACGCCGGCGACGCTCAAGGAAGACAGCGTGGGTCTGTTCGCGGCTGGGCGGCTGACGCTGGACAGCTTCTGGGGCCGCGAGGCCTGGGCGCTCATGAAGGATGGCGCGCTCAACGAAGGCTCAATCGGATATGACGCGGTCAAGTTCGAGTTTGAGCAACGTGAGAACACGACCATTCGCGGGCTGCGCGAAGTGAAGCTGTACGAAATTTCCCCCGTCCCCCTGGGCATGAACCCGCTCACTGACCTGGCCGCCGTCAAGTCGCTGTTCGACTCCGGCCAGGCCACGCCCGAGATGCAGCTGGAGATCCTCGAGCGCGCCGTCAAGGCCCTGAAAGCCGGGCGCGTGCTCTCGGCCGCCAACCTGGGCAAGGCCAAGGAGGCGCTCGGCGCCCTCCAGTCTGCCATCGACGCTCTACAAGCCATCATCGCAGCCGCCGAGCCGGAGCCGGAAAAGCTCCACTCCGCACTGCGGCTTCGCGCGCGGGCGCTCCATACGACGCTCGCGCTGTTCCCCTCGTGAGGCAAATATGGAACTGCAAATCAAGAAACTGCGTGAGGAGGCCGCCAACCTGCACAGCCAGGCGATGGCGATCCTCAACGAGTACCAGGGCAAGGCGTTGCCCAAGGACAAGAGCGAGCAGGCCGACAAACTCCTGGACGACGTCGACGCCAAGATCGCCGAGGCCAACCGGCTGGAGAAGGCGGCCGATCAGGACCAGTTCCTGAACAGGCCCGCCACGCGCCTGCCGGCGCCTAAGGCCGGCGATTCCGCCGTCGAAGGCGCGGCCGACTCTCCCGAGCTCAAGGCCCGGAAACAGGCCTGGGAGAAGCACCTGCGCCATGGCGAGCGCGCCCACGCCTACCTCACCGCCGACGAGGAGACGGCGTACAAGGCCCTCTCGGCCAACGACGATGCCGGCGGCGGCTTCTTGGTCGCCCCGGAGCAGTTCGCGGCCGGCCTGCTGAAGTTCGTGGACGACCTGGTCTACATCCGCCAGCTGGCGACGGTCGAGCAGCTGGGCCAGGCGCAGAGCCTGGGGGTGCTGTCGCTCGATTCCGACCTGTCCGACTGGGATTGGACGGTCGAGTTGTCCACCGGGAGCGAAGACGCGGTCAAGCCCTTCGGCAAGCGCGCTCTCACCCCGCACCCGTTGGCCAAGCGGGTGAAGATCTCCAAGACTTTGATCCGCAAGAGCACGCGCCCCATCGAGCAGATCGTCCAGCAGCGCGTGGGCTATAAGCTCGCGGTCTCGCAGGAAAAGGCCTATATGACCGGCGACGGCGCGCAGAAGCCGCTGGGCCTGTTCACGGCCTCGGCCGACGGCATCCCCACCGGCCGTGACGTGACCTACACCGACACCGACGACGAGACGCGCTCCAACTCGATCATCGACGCCAAGTATGCGCTCAAGGCGCAGTACCAGATGAGCCGGACTACGCGCTGGATCGTCAGCCGCGAGTTCGCGAAGCGCGTGCGCAAGATGCGCGACGGCAGCAAGCAGTTCCTGTGGGATCCGGGCCTGGGTCTGGTGCGCGGCGAACCGGGCGCGCCGACTCTGCTGGACGTGCCGGTGCTGATGAGCGAGCACGCGCCGGCGACCTTCTCCAGCGGCGCCTACATCGGCCTCATCGGCGATCTGTCGTTCTACTGGATTGTCGACGCGCTCAACATGCAGCTCCAGGTCCTGAGCGAGCTGTACGCCGAGACCAACCAGAACGGCTACATCGTCCGCTATGAGGGCGACGGCGCGCCGATGCTCGGCGAAGCCTTCGCCCGGCTCAAGCACGCGTAAGGAGGCTGCCATGCTGAACGCATCAAGCGAACTGAAAATCCGCACTGGCCTGGACTACGCCAGCGCGGCCGCCGACCGCAACGGCGAGGTGTTCGACGCCCAGGGCCTGGAAGGTGTGCTGATCATCACCAAGTTCGGGACCATCGCTGCCGGCGCTGTGACGGACGTCCGGGTGCAGCAGGGCGCGGCTGCCAACCTGAGCGACGCCGCCGACCTGGAGGGTACGGCCATCACCGTGGCTGACGATGACGACAACCAGATCTTCATCCACGACATCGTGAAGCCGCGTGAGCGTTACGTGCGCGGCGTGGTGAACAAGGACGGGACGAACGCCACCGCCGAGATGATGATCTATATCGGCTATGGGCCGCGCGTGGCGCCGCTGACCCTGACCCTGGCCGACGAAGTGACCTACGAGAAGCACATCTCGCCGGCGGAAGGCACCGCGTAAGAGCGCCGTCCAGGCGAGACGCCCATGTCCGTCATCAGCGTCGACGACGTCCGCAGCCTGGTGCGCAGCGCGCTCAACGACGCGCAGCTGCAGCTGGTCATTGACCGCGAGCAGGCGCTCCTGACGCAGCGCCTGGGGGCGGCCTACGCCGACGCCCTTACGACCATCACGCAGACCCGGCGGGGCGGGGGAGCGTCGCTCTTCCTGCCTCGCCGGGTGCTCACCGTCTCGACGGTTTCCGAGCGCCTGACCGCCGGCAGTGATACGGCCGCCGTGGCGGCCACAGGCTACTTCGTCCACGGCGACCAGGGCCGGCTGGAACGCCTGCCGCAGGGCACGCGCTGGGGTGAGGTCGTGACCGTGGCCTACGTGCCCGCCGACGACCGGGCCGAGTGGCGGGCCGCGCTGTTAGACCTGGTCCGGCTGCAACTGAGCCGGACCGGCCTGAAGAGCGAGTCCATCGCCGGCGAGTACAGCTACACGGCCGCCGACGACTGGGACGCCGACCGGGCCAAGATCGTGCGGCGCGTCGGGTTCTTCAATCTGTAGCGTCCAGCGGGTTGTCCGTGGACAACCTACTGGGCTGCTGATCGGAGTGATCTATGGCAGTGCTCACCGTACAGGAAATCACGCGCGCCGGCGTCTCGGGCGCGCTGACGGCGGCCGCCGGCGGCGGCGACTCGTTCGCCAACGATGGCCGGACCTACTTCGACATCAACAACGGCGGCGGCTCGCCGATCACGGCCACCTTCGTCACCCAGCAGACCGTGGACGGTCTGGCCGTGGCGGACCTGGCCGTGAGCGTCGCCAATGGCACGCGGGTCAAGATCGGGCCGTTCCCGCCTGGCATCTACAACGACGGGAACGGGCGAGTGCAGGTGAACTACTCGGGCGTGACCACGGTCACGGTCAATCCGTTCCGGGTACCGTAGCGGCGCGGCGATGGCCTTCGGCGATCACCTACTCCACACGTGCACAGTCCAGCGCGCCGACACCAGCCAGGTCGACGCCTACCGGCAGACGAAGCGCGTCTGGGCGGACCTGGCGACGGGCCTGGCCTGCCGGCTCGTGGAGCGCAGCCAGCGGGTGTACAGCCACGAGCGCGCGCAACTGCTGACGGTGACGACCTACGCGCTGTTGCTCCCGGCCGGGAGCGACGTACGGCCGGACGACCGGATCACCGACGTCGCCGACGGCGGCGCGGTCCTGGACGCGGGGCCGTTCAAGGTCGCCAGCGTGCTGGCGCGGCGCGGCCGTGCCGAGCACCACGTCTCACTGGTCCTGGAGAGAGTCACGTGAAACACATCCCGCAGCTGCAACTGACCGACGACGAGTTCGACCGGCTCAACGACGAGGCCAGCCAGGCCAACATGGGCCTGTACGACTACGTGCTCAATCGCCTGGTGGGCCGCGCGCCCGCCGGGCAGCGCCCGCCGGCGGAGTGGCCGCCGGCGATGGAGACGAAAGATGCCGCTGAAGTGGAACGGCCAGACGGTGACGGCGCAGCTGCAGCGCCGGCTCGCCGCCGGCGTGGGTGAGATCGGGCTCCAGATCGAGACCGAGGCCAAGCGCGAGCTCCAGCCCGGGCATGGCGTGCTCACCGGCACGCTGCGGCGCTCGATCCATGCCGCCGGCCCTGAGCACAACTTTGCCGGCGACGGCACGGGCGAGCAGGGCGGCCAGGCGCCGCAAGCCGAGCGCCAGGGTGACCGGATCATGGTGGCCGTCGGCAGCGGCCTGGTCTATGCGATGGCCGTGCACCAGGGACACCACAGCTTCGAGGGCTACCACTATCTGACAAACGCGGTCGAGAAGGTGAAGCCCAGGGCGCTGGCGATCCTGAGGAAGCACGCGGCCGGAGGCGCCGGATGATCGACCCGCTGGAAGCCGTGATCAACCTGGTCAGGACAGACGCCGACCTGAACACGCTCACCGGCGGCCGCGTGGCCGGCCAGCACAAGTTCGGCGACGGCTGGGTGGTCCCAGGCAAGGCCTTGCAGCTGCGGCTGGACGGCGGCGGCGCTCCGGACCTGTACACGGAGCGGCACCTGGCGCGCCTGGAAGCGCGCTGCTACGGCGAGAGCCAGGCCGAGGCTATGAAGGTCTATCGCGCCCTGCTGGCGCTCACCCGCCTGACCGACCGGGCCCGCGTGGACACGGACGAGGGCTTCGCGCTGGTGTACTGGCTGCTGCCGACCAGCGCGCCGAGCCTGTTGCAGGACCCAGAGTCGGGGATCGACCTGGTCCTGGTGTTCCTGGAAACGGCGGTGGCCGAGCCGGCCATCCCGTAGAGACGGCCCTGTGGGCCGCAAGCAAGGAGTCAATCCATGGCAAGCTCTCTTCCCTTCGAGCAACTGACCGGCGTGCTACAGGTCTATGTGGCCCCGGTGGGCGAGGCGCTCCCCAACGTGAACGCCACACCGGGTGGCAACTGGTATTTGCTCGGGCCGACGGACGGCGAGCAGAAGATCAAACATGGCGGCAAACTGACCTTTTTCCGCGACAATGACCACCAGGGGCCGGTCAAGTCCGTGCGGCCTGAAGAGATGGTGGTCATCTCTTTCACGCTGGTGGGCCTGGCGCTCGAGGACTACGCGCGCGCCATCGCCACGCAGGCGAACCTCTCCGACGCGACGGTGGGTGTGGCGGTGCGGACGCTGCCGCTCAAGCGCGGCGCGGTGCCGGCCGAGTTCGCGCTGCTCTTCCGCGGCGCGGCACTTTCGCCGTATGGCGCGTTCCCGGGCTACTACTACGTCCCGCGCGGCGTCTTTGACGGCGAGCCGGAGCCAACCTTCGCCAAAGATGGCCGGCCGGGCCTGGCGGTGGAGTTCAACGCGCTCGAGGATGACACCCAGTCCGCCGCCAACACGCTCGGCTTCCTGCGCGTTCAGACGGCGTAGCAATTGGGGCCGCTCACGAGCGGCCCCAACAGGAGACTCCATGACCCGCAAGCTCGATTTCTCCAGCCTTATCCCAGAACGCGACACCTTCACCGACGCCGACGGCCAGGTATACGAATTCCTGAACGCAACCGATTTTGGCGCGGTGGAGATGGCGCGCATCACCCGCTACAAGGCGGCGCTCGATGCCGGCCTACAGGTGCTGGGCGCGAACAATGCCGATGAGCAGGCCGCGTTTGCTATCGAAGCGGCCTGCAACGACATCCTGGCGCTCATCCTGCCGAAGCTGCCGCGTGAGCGCCTCGGCGACTGGACCATGGGCCAGAAGATGGCCATCGCCAACTTCTGGAAACACGCCCAGGACGAGAAGAGGCAGGGGCAGCAAGCCGCGGGGGAAGCGCCAGCGGGCCAGCCCGCGCTGCCCTAGCGCGCCTGGTCCGCTTCTACGACCTGGACCCGGAGCGAGTGCTGGCGCTGCCGAGCTGGATTGTCGAGATCCTGCTCGAGCAGATGGCCGCGCTCGAGGCCGAAGACATGGAGCGCCTGGTTGTCGCCTCCAGCGCCCCTTTCATGGAGGCCGACGCGCGCCGCCGGCTCATGTGGCGCCTGGACTCCCTGGCCCGCCCGGGGCCAGCGCGGCCGCCCGTCCGCGTGATCGAGCACGACCCCGCCAAGGCGGCTGACTTTTTCAGGTCCATCGGCGCAGACGTCGTAGACTGACGCCGCGCCACGCAATCACGCCCGGCCGGCCATTGATGGCCGGCCAGATCGGGAGACTGGCGCCCGGCCGACTCGTTCTACGAGTCGGCCGGGCGCTTTTTCGTCATGGCTAACTTCCCGCTCGGCGAAGCGATCCTCGGCACCGGCGTCGACCTGTCCGGTCTGACGTCCGGGTTGTCGCGCGCCGAGGGCGCGGCCGCCGGCGCCGTCGGCAAGATCGGCGGCGTCTTCTCTAACCTGCTTGGCGGTGTGCTCCAGGGGGTGGGCCAGTCGCTCTTTGGCCTGATCCAACAAGGCGTCAGCGGCATCACCGACTCGATGATCGGCGGCAACGCCGAATTCGAGCGTTATACCGTCCAGTTCGGCGTCCTGCTTGGTTCGGCCGAAGCGGCCCAGGCCCGCCTGGCTGACCTGGCTGAGTTCGGCGCCAAGACCCCCTTCGAGCTCCCTGAGGTCGTTCAGGCGGACAAGATCCTGCAGGGCTTCGGCCTGCACGCGGCCGATGTGGCCGAACGGTTCGGCTTCTCGGGCGAGCAAATACGGACCATCGCCGGCGACGTGGCCGCCGGCACGGGCGCGTCCTTCCAGGATATGGCCACGCTCATCGGAAAGTTTGCGAGCGGGGCCACGGGCGAGGCTATCTCGCGCTTCCAGGAGATGGGCATCGTCACGCGCGAGCAGCTCGCGCAGATGGGCCTGGAGTTTTCCAAGTCCGGACAACTGCTGACACCCGTTGACGAGGCCATGGACGTGGTCCTGGCCGCGATGAAGGACAAGTTCGGCGGCATGATGGACGCCCAGTCGTCCACCTTCGAGGGCATGCTCTCGAACTTACAGGACTGGCTGGGGCAGACCGGGCGGATGCTCGGGGAGCCGGTCTTCGACGCGCTCAAAGACCAGCTTGGCAACCTGCTGACGCTGCTGAACAGTCCCGAGTTCCAGGCAGGCCTCCAGGCCGTGGCCCAGGGCTTGGGCGTCGTTATCGGGACGCTGGTCGATTTCGTCACCAGCGGCGGCGACCTGGGTCTGATGATCGACAATATCCGCGAGGGCTTCAGCGGCATCCTGCCTCCGGAAGTGATCGCGGGCCTGGTCGGGGTGATCGGCGCGATCCGCGATGGGATGCCAGCGGCCCAGGCCGTGATCGACTCGGTGCTGGCTTCTATTCTGTCCATCGACTTCGGCCCGCTCCTGGCGGCCCTGGGCGCGCTCTTCGGGACAATCATGGGCGGGATGCCGCCGGCTGGCGACGTGTTTGGGGCTGTAGCCAGCGGCATTGTTGGCTATGCTCAAGCGGTGGCCGACTTCATGAACGGCGTGCTGATCCCGGGCCTGACGGCCGTCGTCGCCTGGGTGACCGCCAACTGGCCGACGATCCAGGCCACGGTCCAGCAGGTGATGACCGGTGTGCAGACGGTGATCACGACTGTGACCACGACCGTGCAGGCGCTATGGTCCGAGTGGGGCGACGAGATCATGGCCGTGGTGGACGGGGTGACGAAATACCTGAGCCTGATCTTCAGCGGTTTCTCCAAGGCCTTTGCCGGCGATTGGCGTGGTTTTGGTGAGGATTTGCGCAAGGCCTGGGACCTGCTCTGGAAAGGGATTCAGCAGATCGCCAGCGACGCCTTCCTGTGGTTTACGCGCCAGGACTGGGGCGCTATTGGTACGAGCATCCTGCAGGGCATCGCGGCTGGCATCTCAGCCGCCAGCAGCTTCGTCATCGACGCCGCCAAGCGCGCGGTCCAGGCCGCCATCGACGCCGTCACCGGCTTTATCGACGCCCACTCTCCGGCGCAGCTGCCCGCCGAGGAGATCGGCCTGCCGTTCAGCCAGGGCATCGCGCGCGGCATCCTGGCCGGAATGCCCGAGATCCGCAACGCCGCAGCGGCCGCCGGCGCCACGATGATGACGGACGGCCGTGTGTTCAACGTCGACGCACGCGGGGCGACAGTTACGCGCAGCGAAATCGAAGACCTGTTCCGCCGTCTGCTCAACGAGGTCGCCAGCAATTCCAGCGACCGCCTGAGCCTGGGGACGACCTGATGGCGCTCAACACCTATCTTGTGATCACCGATGGCACAGTCGCCGGAACTGTGACCATCGCCGCTTATGGACTCATCTCGAAGTTCATGCTGGCCAGGGATGGATGGGCGCCCGTGGTTCCGGCGTTATCGGACAACCAATTGGCCGCCGGCGGCGAATACGACGCAGCCACCGAAGAGATAGAGATCAACATTGCCGGAGCGAGCGCCGCCGACGCTTACGCCGCGATGGACCTGCTCTCCCGCCTGATGGACCAGGCCAAGCGGCATACAGCCGGGAAGCGATTCACCGGCCCCGTGCTGATGAAGTACTCCCCCAAGGGTGGCGTGGTCTCCAGCGAAACCAACCCGCTGCAGGCGCGCATCCTGGACGGCTACGTCCAGCCGTCCACACGGTTCAGCCAGGCCGGGAATTACTACATTATCCAGGGCGTGCGTCTGCGTTTCCGGCGGACGGCTCTGTGGCTGGGAGCAGCCGAAACTGCATCCAGCGCCGCAACGCCAAACGGCGATCTGGCATCCATAACGATGCCATCGGCGCTCAACGCCAATAGCCCGTGTCGCGTCACGGTCACTAATTTTGGTCTATCGAACGGCGTGAACTACCAGCACGGCTACGTGGCTCTGGCCGAAAATGCCGATGAGATTCAGATCACGAACGCGGAGGCGTTTGCGTCTGGCGCGTTCACGTCAGTCGCCGACTCGGCATTCAAGCTGCCGAGGAACACCAATGTACTCCGATACACACCGACAGTCACGACAGAGGTTGCGAGCGCGCTGCTTTCAGTGACGGGTCTCAGCACAAGCGCGCGTCAGCTCGCCGTGCTGGCCAACATCCGGAACAATTCGGCATCAGCCTCCTTCCTTGTACGGGTGGAGTTCTTTAGCGGCTGGAGGCTCGTCTCCACACGTCCCAAACCAATATCTCCATACTCGGGCGCTGCCTATCCGCTGTGGTATCCACTCGGGATCGTGGCGGGAGCCTCGCAAATCACGGGCTATCGGTTGGCCTTGACTGCCAGCGCTGTCGGCGCGGGCACGCTGGACATAGACACGCTGGTCCTCGTCAATATCAGCAACCCGGCCAACGCCATACTCAAGATCATACAAGCTGAAGATCTCCCGGTGGGATACTCAGACTTCGCGCCTTTCGCGGTGACCATTGACCACGCGACCCTAACAGGCAGGACCCCTGTGGTGACCGCTGATGTTTTGGGGCCTCCTGGCTGGCCTGTTGGCTACCGTGGTCAGGCGCTGATCGCTAATCGAGCCCAGTCGCTGCGGGCGCTGGTCATGCAAACGGGCGGCGAGAGCACCAGAGACTTCTGGCGGGCCGAGCAGTCGGGCGAAGTGCTGAATAATGTCGTCACCATTGAGCGCACCAAGGCCTATCTGACGCCGCAGTAACACAGAGCGAGAGATGACCCGGATACAGATCGGACTCTATCGGTCGCCATCCGGCGGCATGCTCGAAGACCTGACGCCGTTCCTTGAGGACGTCGAGATCGCGAGCAACCGCTACGGCTTCGGCACGCTGACGGGCTTCTGGTCGGCCAGCCTGTTCGAGTCATTCCGGCTGTTGGACCAGCCGTTGCTGCATGTAGAGGCCACCGCGGCCGGCCAGCCGGTCTGGCAGGGGCGGCTGGCGCGGCCCAAGCTGTTGGGCCGTGGTCTCGGCATTAAGGCGCTGGGCTACTGGAGCGCACTGGGAGATGCGGAGTACACGGCGCTATGGAGCAACACGCGGGTGAGCGATTGGCGGCCGATCATCGAGACCGAGTCGTCGACCAGTAAACCCCAACTCTACATCACGGACAAACAGAACCGGCTCCAGGTTAATCTTAAAAAGAATGGCGTTTATGCCAGCGGCGACGACGCCTTCACTTTGGCGTGCGAACTACCTGATGCTTCCTCCCAACAGGCCAAACGCCTAGAAGTTTCTTATAACTACAACCTCCCGAGCAACTGGACGGTGCAGGGCATCGCGTGGGCGGCTGGGTTTACGAGTGGGGTGACCAACAATATCACAACGACAGGCGGCGCGGCGACCGGCACCCTCACCTGGGACTTAAGCGCGACACCAAAGGTCATCATTGGGCTCCGCATCTTCAATTCATCCGGGGCGGCTTATACCAACACCAGCGAGGACGACGCCTTTTACGCACGCTTTACCTCGCCGCGCGTGACCGCTAGCGGAGCCAGCCTCTACGCCGACGAGATCGCGCGCGCGCTGGTGGCTTACGCCAACGGGATCAACCCGTCGCAGCTGCAGAACTCCAGCGCCCTGATCCAGTCGCCCGCCCTGGATCTGCGCGACGAAATCTACGAAGACCAGACACCGATGGAAATCCTGATCCGCCTGGCGGGGCTGGGCGACAGCCAGACGCCGCCGCGCCAATGGGATGTGGCGGTGTGGGATGACCGGATGCTACAGCTTGTACCGCGCGGCTGGCGGGCGCAGACCTGGTACGTGGACATCTCCGAACTGGAGTTTGAGCGCGCGCTGGAGCAGCTCTGGAATAGCGTCTACGCGGTGTATCAGGAAGCGGGCGGGCGAGCCTTGCGCACAGCCGTCGCCACGGATGCGCTCAGCCCAAGTCTGTACGGGATCACGCGGCGCAAGTCGCTGGGGGTCCGGACAACCAGCGCGACGCAGGCCGGCGTGCACCGCGACGCGTTCCTGGCCGATCACAAGGACCCGATTCCCAAGGTCGGGATCCGCTTCAGGTATTTGTACGATCAGGCCGGCGCACTCTGGCCTGGCTGGGCGGCCCGGCCGGGCGATACCGTGGTCATCCGGAATCTGCCCGAGATCATCGGCCCGACTATTGATCGCGTCGGGACGTTCCGGATCGACGAAAGCACCTACTACCCAGTCAAGGACGAGCTCAATCTCGTGCCTGAGTCGCCAGCGGCGCTGCTGGATTTCATGGTCGCGCGGCGCGCGGCGGGAGTTGGGTAAGGAGAGTCAAATGCCTCTCATCAATCCAGGCTTCGAGGACGACAATGCCAAGCCCGCCGGCTGGAATCTGGCGGCCATTCCGGGATCGCCTATGCCCGACCTGTGGAACATCGAGTCGGCCGGCAACAACGCCGGCCCGGCATCGCGGCTGACCGGCAACAACGGCCTGCGCGTTGGTCAGGAGGGAAACTTCCACTGCTGGGAATGCGTGGTCTACCAGACCGTGGACGATGTAGCCGCCGGCCAGCGGCTGGATGCCGGGGCGTGGGCGGTGTTCTGGTCGGGCGAAAACTGGGACTTCCCCATGCCCGACGCTGTAAACGTCTTTGCCCAGGTCGGCATCGACCCATCTGGCGGTGTGGACCCGGCCAGCCAGGGCGTGATCTGGGGACAACGGATCGAGCCGCGCCGAAAATGCGAGCCGAACCGGGATGCCAAGGAGCACCAATTGGCCGAGGTCCGCGACGTGCCGGCGCAGGGCGACCGCGCGACCATGTTTATCCGACTCAATTGCGGCTGGGTCGGGCGCAACGATGCGGGCGGCCCGCCGTGCCGGTGGGAGCAGGCCAAGTCCTTCGCCTTTGTCGACGACGCCTACCTGCGCGCGCGCTGGCCGGACGGCGGCGGCCAGCCGCCCCAGCCCAGGCCAGAGCCGGAACCCGATCCCGAGCCCATCGTCGCGATCGTGTATGAAGTCGACCTGACCCTCGGCGGGATGCCGCTGCGCGGCACTGTGCGACGCGTCCAGGTGGGGTGATGGAGACGATCCGGGTTGGCGTGCCGGGCGCGGTGCAATTCGTCCTGGAGTTCACTGACGAGCGGCCGTCGCGCGCGCCGCTATGGGAGATCATCAGCGCTGCGCCGCTCAAACTGCGGGCGCTGCGTGACACGGCCGCGCGTTGGAGCAACGGCAGTGTACGCGCGATCCCGGCCGGAAAAGTCGTGGACGTTTTCGAGATTCGGGCCGACGCCTGGGTGCTGTTTCGCGGGCCGGCGGGGCAGGATCTATTGATCGAGCCGCCCCTGTTGGTAGCGCGGCCGTAATCACGAAGATCAGCGCCCTGGAGCACCCAGGGCGCTGATCATTACGCATCGCCAATGATGATCGGCTGGCCTGGACGCGCCGGCCGGAATGGGCGAGAGTCCGGCGCGAAGTACCATGTCCGCCCGTCGATCACCTCACGCGTCCATTTCAGATAGTCGGCCATCTCCTCGGGATCGACCTCGGCCAGGACATCGGGCGCGAGAAGATGCTCCGGTGCTGGCCGTCTGGTGGGCCAGCCGAAGGCCTGGATACGCTTGTTCATGCCGACTCCTGTGGCGTAGCGTCTACCGGCGGCATGGGCGCCGCCCAGCCGTCCATGGGGATGTCGTTTGGCGACCATCGCGCGAGCAACCAGTTGCCGGGATCAAGCTGGAGCTGGTGCTGCGCGCTCTGCACGTCCAGCGCCCCGCGCAGGTACAGGATCTCCAGCGCGCCGCTCGCCTGCATCGCGCGCATGAATTCCCAGCACGGCGACGGCGGCGTGATCACGGGCGGCGCGGGCGCTGGCCCGGACGGCGGCGCGGGCTGCCTTCCAGGCTTCGTACTCCGTCTGTGTGAGCGCGGGGAGATCGTAGCGCCAGCCGGGCGCTTTGCTGCCATCCGGCCGGCGGTATCGGTCGCGTGCATAGCGGGCGGCGCTACGCTTCCGGCCGGCGCCGCCGGTGTAGCTGTATTCGCGCCAGACCCGGCCGGCGGGCAGGACGCTGAGAGAGTCGGCGTGCTCACGGTTGGCCTCCAAAGATGATTTGGCGATAGTCCAGGTCTGTAACCACGACTTCCATGTGCCTTCCGCAGCAAAAGGGCCATTCGCCGTTGAGAGCGTCCTGGTAGTTGATTCGCTTGGAGTGTCCACAGCCGGCGGCGCAGCGGACGGTGGTGTCGAAGTCGCCGTCGTAAGAGCCTGCGTCTTCGAGTAAGTCGCCCATGGCCCCTCCCCTACCCTGCCGTGCCTTTTGGGCCATCGGCCTCGGCGGCGTACATGGCTTCCGGCGTCTGGCCGTTGCGCGCCGGCTTGGGCAGCGCCGGCCGGCGCGCATACTGTGTGGCCTGCATCCGCTCCAGGAGCGACGCCAGCATCTCGTCGGCCTTGCCATCGGCGACCGTGTCGGCGATCTCCTGACGCTTGCCCTTGAGCTTGTTGAGCGCCAGGTCGACCGTGGCATCCTCTTCGCGCCGCATGGCGTCGGCGACCGCGTCATCGCGGGCCCGCTGGCGCAGGCCATCCAGGATCGCCGGAGCAGTGAGGTGGAACAGGAACACCAGGGTCACATTGACCGACACGGCGATTGAAACCGTGATCAGCGCCGCCAGGCCCATCCAATCGGGCACGTTGGCTAGAGTCTGACCGTGCAAAAACAGGTCGGCCACCACGGCCGCGATCACCAGGAGCAAATCGGCCACAGCCCCTGAGAGCGCGACCGCCCGCTGGGGGATACCCTGCGCCACGTGCATGAAGACCAGGGTCCAGACTACGAAGCCCACGTCGAAGACGACCAGGCCGAGCGCCGGCAGGATGACCTCGCCCGGGCTGGTGAGCTGGAGCAGGTGATAGGTGCGCCAGCCCGTGAACACGAGCATCACCGCGGCGAATACGAGCGCCAGGCCTTCCACAATCCGCTTGAACATGCTGTCCTCCTAAGTGTTGTGACGCGCGCAGCGCGCCTATAATCGGTCTGGCCGGAGTGTCCTCCCCGGCCACCGGCCCGGCGCTCTCCCCGCCGGGCCGGGATCAATCTTCGCTGTCTTCCCAATGGTCGTTCATGACCTATGCTCCTGGCACCGCCAGCATTAGCGGCAATGCGTGTGCGAGTTCTGGATCGGCCGTCTCCGCCACGGTGCGGCCGCTCGGCAGCAGCAGGTCGCCCGCGAAGGCAACGCGCGGGCCGCGCACGATGGCCTCCAGACACTTCGCTTTGACGACGTGATACAGCGTCGTCGCCGCCTGGCGCTTCTCGGCGAGAGCATTGCCGCTCTTGGACTTCACTACGGGCCAGACAGTCTTGAACCGGTCGCCGGCGATCTCGAAGCCCAGGATGTAGGCGGCGCGGCCGTCACCATCGCAGCCGAAGGCCTCGGCCAGGATGCGGCCACCAAGACCCTTGATCTGTTCGCGCGCCCGCGCGATCCACTCGTCCGGCGACGAGCGGCTGGTCTGCCAAAAGTTCAGGTCTTCGGCGTGGAGTTGATTCTGCTTCTTCATTGTCTCCTGCCTCATCCGTTCCGGATGTCTTCCTGCGCCCGGCGGATCAGGCCCACGCCCCACAGGAAGACGGCGACGATGATCACGATGATCGCGGCCAGCAGCAGCAGTCCGAGCGCCTGCTCGGCCATCGCCAGGAACGCGGTCCCGGCCGTGGCACGCGCCTGCGCCTGGGCCAGGTCGGCTTCGGCCAGAGTCCGCGCGATCTCGGCCTCGTCCACGGTGACGCCGGCGGCGCGAGCCTGCTGGACGGCGCGCAGACTATCCGGCGCGGCCAGGTTCTGGACCAGCGACGCCACGCCGGCGGAAAACGCCAGGAGCGCGACCAGGCCGGCCAGGGCTACACGTGCGAAGGCACTGGCGTCTTTGCGTGCAGTCATGCTGTTCTTAGCCTTTCTTAGCCCGGTCGCTGTCGGGCAAAACGCGCGCACCAGCCGGGATGCGCGCCGGCTGATTGCTCGTCAGGTTCCAGGCGTTGTACGGGGAGCGCCGGTACTGGAACAGATCGCGCTTCTCGTACAGTTGTCCGGGCCGCACTTCCAGGCGGAACCGCGCGCCGACAGGCAATTCCAGGAAGAGAGTCATCGCTGGCCCTTCCCGGCCTTGCGGTTCTTCGTCTTCCGCAGTGCCGCTTTCACTGTCGGCGGACTCTTCCTGGTCCTGGCCTTCGCCTCGGTCTTTGTCTTACTGTTGTCCGTGGACAACTTCGGCGCCGCCATCTTGGGCGCGCACACCGGGCAGGCGACATCGGTCGGCGCGTCGCCGTCCTGGACCAGCTTCCACCCGCGCGCGGCGTCGCCCAGGCTCAGCCGGCGCTGCGCGCCGCCGGCGAAGGCGCCGCAGTACCAGCAGTTGTATTCGGTGCGATGGATGGGCGGTTTATCCCAGCCGCCCGGCAACTTCAGCCCGAAGCCGGGTTTGCCGATTGCGCCATTGGCAGTATGGCGAATGGTGCGCCGGACACTCGGCTGATCATCGCGCACCTGCGCCAGCGCCTTGAGCTCGCCAACCACCGCCTCCCACGTCCCCGGCTTCGTGCCGCCAAAGGGGAGCGCGTGCTCAAAGACTTCGGCGGCGGCCAGCATCTGCCGGCGGATCGGGTCGGCGGACTCTCCCGTGGCTGCGTGCGCCTGCTCTTCGAGATCGTCGTACCAGTCGAGCAGGCCATAGAAGCCGGACGCTTGCTGACGGTTGGAACGGATCAGGCGCTCAACCACGTAGGTCAGCACTGGGCCGCTGATGGTGATCTGCGCGGCCGCGAGGCGCGCGAAGTTCTGGACCAGCCAGACCACGTCCTGCTCGAGTCGCTGCATGGCGGCGCGCTCGGCCCGACGTTCCTCCTTCAGCTCATCCTCTTGCTGCTTGAGCTTGGCGGCCTGCGCAGGCGTGATCGGCTTCTCCGCACCTTTGCCTTTGTCCGGGGCGCTTCGCGAAGCGCCCTTGCCGTCCGCCTCGTCGATCACGCGCCGGCAGGCGGCGGCGTCGGTGGACGCCAGGCCCAGCCGGCCGGCGCCGAGCACCTGGCGCTGCCAGTGTTCGCTGTGCTCGGTGATGATCAGGCGCAGACCCAGACTCTCGTCGGAGCGGGCGCGCGTCAGCAGCTTGCGCGCGTCATGCTCACGCACGTATTCGTGGCGACCGAAAAGCGGCGCGGCCTTCTCGCCGCGCGCGGCGGCCGGGACCTTCAGGCGCTCGCTGGCCGCCTGAAGCGCACCATCCAGGAAGCGCTGCTGCTTGAGATCGAAGCACAACGGCAGGGTGCAGGACTGATCGCCGTCGCGGCTGAAGAGATTGGGGCAGCCGGCGCAGGCGCGCAGCTCGTCGGGCCGGCCGTCCCTGGGGTCGTCGACCGGGATCGGCTGCGCCGGCCAGGTCATCTCGAACTCAGCCTGCGACAGGTCGCGCCCGTGCTGCCAGAGCAGTTTCGACAGGCCCTCGGCGAGCACGTCTTCGCGCTCGGCCGGGTCGGCGCGCGCAACCTGAGCGGCCAGTTGCTCGGCCGGTTTCGGGGCCAGGCTCGTGATGCTGACGAGCTGGCGCGCCAGGCGCTCGGGCAGTTCGCCGCGCTCGACATGCTGCTGGACAGGCGCCGGGAGCTTCAGCAGCTTCAGGGCATTCGAAGCGCCACCGGGTGAGCGCAGGCCCATCCACTCGCCGGCCTCAGCCTGGCTGAGGCTGAGCGGCGGCTGCATGAGCTTTTGCATGGCGCGCGCGCGGTCAATGGCGTTGGGCTCGCGGCGCTTGAAGTTCTCGACGAACGCGAAGCGCGCCATCGTCCGGTCATCGGTCACGCGCACGTCGACAGCCATCTCGGCCAGGCCGGCCTGCGCGGCGGCGGCGCGCCGATGATGGCCGAAGACCAGCTGCACGTGGCCAGGCTTGTCTGGGTGCGGGCGCGCGCGCGGCGTCTGCAGGATGCCGTCGACCTTAATGCTTTCGGCCAGCTCGGCGACCTTGTCCGGGTCAATAGCCCACATCTGGTAGGGATTGAAGTGGATGCGGTCCAGGGGTAGGACTTGGATGTGGATGTCGTCGGTCATTTTGATTTCACTCCCCGCAGCGGGTTGCCTAATCCGGCCGCGATCATCTGCTCGACGATGCGGCGATAAGAGTCCGCGGTGTGGCGGCCGCCGAACTTGCGCAGGCGCTTCTCGATCTCTCGCTGCGCTTGCGTCGCGCCGCGCCGGGTTTGCCAGGAAGCCCAGGCGTGGAGCACGCCGCGCACGATGCCCACGTCCTGGTGGCGGATGGCACGGCCATCCGCAAAGGCGCGCATAACGCGCGCCAGGCGCGGGAAGCGCGCGGCGTGTGTGCGCCAGTCCGCCCATAGCGCCCCGGAGCGCGCGTCGAACTCGACCGGCAGCTTGAACCGGCGGATGAGGCCGGCGACAGCGCCGCGCGTCCGGCGCAGGGCGCGCAGCCGGTGGTCCACGTACTTCGCGTCCAGGCGTGCGAGCGGCGCGATCTCGGCCGGCGGCAGGCCCATGGCGGCCGCCAGCAGCATGAAGGCCTCGGCCGCCGGCGTTGCGCGCCGGGACTGGCCCTGGCCGCCCTTGCCGTGATAAACCACGATTCTGGGCAACGCCAGCAAATCCGAGCGCCGGATCCACCAGTTTCCCCAGCGCGTCGCGGCCAGCCGGCCGGCGTGGATGGCATTGTTGATGGCCGCGTCACTCGCGCCGCGCAACCTGCCGGCCTGTCCGGGCGTGAGCCAGGCGTCATCCCACCGGGCGCGGCGCAGGTCGAGCAGGCGCCGCGCGCGCTTCCAGAAGGCGTCGTCATAGACGCCCGTGAAACCGCGCTGGCCGCGCGGATGCTTGCGGCCGACTCGCTCCTGGCGGAAGTAGCACCAGTGCTCAGGGTTGCAGAGCCAGGCCAGGAAGGCGCGCCGGTCGACGACGCGGCATACGTCGCCGGCGTCGGACGGCAGCCGCCGGACCGGCATCCGGCCGCTGTCCATCAGCTTGTGCACGCTCTTGCTGTCCTGGCCCAGACCCATCGCCACGTGCTCGGCGGTCAGGATCGCGGGG
>DAOUAB010000118.1:0-24463 GCA_034434015.1 Anaerolineales bacterium | reverse complement strand
CGGGCGAGCGCGACCAGGGCCGAGTCACGCGCGTCGGTGCTCATCCGTCTTGCATTATAGTTGCGCCGCACCCGCCAAAGGTTGCACCAGCCCGATGCTATAATCCGCGCGGTTCTCCGGGGTCCGGCGGGAAGCTAACGCAAAGACGCCAAGTCGCGAAGCAGCCGTTGCGCCCTTGCGCCGTTGCGCTAGATCGGACATGCTCAACCTGCCGATGATGCCTCTCTCGCGCCCGCTCGCCCTCATCCTGTTCGTTTACATGGCTCTCGGCGTCCAGTACGCCGCGCTGACGCCCGCCTGGCAGGTGCCGGACGAGCCCGCCCACTACAACGTCGTCCGCCAGATCGCGCAGACCGGCGCGCTGCCCCGGCTGCAGCGCGGCGACTATGATCAGGCGTATTTAGAGCGTCTGAAGGCCGAGCGTTTCCCGCCGGAGCTGCCGCTGGACCGGGTGCAATATCAGGATTACCAGCCGCCCTTCTATTACCTGCTGGCGACGCCGGTCTTCATCGCGTCCGGCGGCTCGCTGCTGGCGCTGCGCCTGCTGTCGGTGGCTTTCGGCGCCGGGGCGCTCATCTTCGCCTACCTGGCCGTCCGCGCTCTCACCGGCCCCGCCAGCCCGCTGCCCGCGATCACGGCGGGCTTTATGGCCTGCCTGCCGCAGCACGTCGCCATGCTGGCCGGCGTCAACAACGACTCGCTCTCCGAACTGCTGGTGGCGGCGGGCCTTTTTCTCATACTGAAAGAGATCCGGGACGGGGAAGCCGGGCCCAAGGCTTCGCGCTCCGGTCCTGCTGCCTTCTTTTTTCCCTGGTCCCTCGGCCTCGTCCTCGGCCTGGCTTTTCTCACCAAAGTCTGGGCGTACGTGCTGGCGCCGGCGGCGCTGGTGATGCTGGGGCTGCGCTGGCGGCGGCTGGGCTGGGCGCACTGGCGGCCGGTCGCCGGGCGGGCGGCGCAGATTCTGGGACCGGCGCTGCTGATGGGCGCGCTCTACTGGGGCCGCAACTGGATCGTCTGCGGGCCCTTCGACGTCCTGTGCGGGAACTGGCACAACCAGGTCGTCATCGGGCAGCCGCGCACAGCCGAATGGCTGGCTCAGTACGGCCTCGTCGGCTACCTCGAGCGTTTCGCGCGGACCACGTTTCAGTCGTTCTGGGGGCAGTTCGGGTGGATGGGGGTGCTGATGGACGAGCGCGTGTACGGCGCGCTCCTGGCTTTCACCGCCCTGCTCGGCCTGGGCGCCCTCATCGCCTGGGAACGCCGCCGTCAGCGCCTCACGCCGGCCCAGCGCGACGGGCTGACCGTGCTGGCGGCGCTCGCCGCGGTCACCCTGGCGCTCTATTTCTTCTACAATCTGACGTTTGTGCAGTTTCAGGGGCGCTATCTGTTCGCGGCCCTGGTCCCGCTGGGACTCGCGGCGGCGGCCGGACTGTGGGCCTGGGGCGATCTGCTCGCCGGCTGGCTGCGCCGCCCGGTCGGCTGGCTGGTCCCGGTGGGCGGGCTGATCGCGATGGGCGCGCTGTGCGTCATCGCCCTGTATCGTTTCGTCCTGCCCGCCCTGGCCTGATTACGCCGCCAGCCGATCCTCGGACGCCATCACCACGCGCCAGCCGCCGCCGGCCTCGAACGCCAGCTCATAGACGCGCTCGCGCGTGGTCATGACCAGCGTGTGCAGGCGGCCGTCGCGCTCGTCGGTCCACTGCCGGCCCTGGCTCACCACCGGCCAGCGGCGCTGCTTCCACGTAAAGCTCCGCACCAGCACCCGGCCGTCGGCCAGGAAGCGGGCTTCGACTTCGGTCGGCTCGTTCAACCGCTGGCGGGGCATCGCCTCACACCACCGCAATCTCGGAGCCGTTCGGGGTCTTGGTGATCTCGATCCGGGCCGGGAAGGCGTCTTTGAGCTCGTCGATGTGCGTCACCACCAGGATGCGCTCGAAATCATCCTGCACGGCGTTGATGGCCTCCACCAGCCGTTCCCGCCCGACCGCGTCCAGCACGCCGAAACCCTCGTCGATGATCAGGGTGTGCAGTTGCGTGCCGGCCCGCCGCGCCAGGAGCTGGCTGAGCGCGATGCGGACGGCGAAGTTGACCCGAAATTGCTCGCCGCCGGAGTAGTTCTCATAGGCGCGCGTGCCCAGCTCGTCGGCGATCTCGATGTCCAGCGTCTCGCGCACGTCGCCGGCCAGCGTCTCCTTCTGCATCTTGAAACGCACGCTCATACGCCCGTCGGTGATCCGGCCCAGCAGCCGGTTGGCGGCCGCCTCGATCTCGGGCACGGCGGCCTCGATGATCATAGCCGGCACCCCTTTCTTGCCGAACGCCTCGCGCAACTCCTCATACACGCCGCGGGCTTCGGCCAGCCGGGTCCGCTCCAGACGCCTGGCCTCGCGCTGCTGCGCCTGGCTCTCGAGAGCGTTCAGCTTTTGCTCGGCGGCGCCCAGCCGGGCCTTGGTCAGCGTGTCCTCCTGGCGCAGCTGGTCCAGCGCCCGCTGGCGGACGTCGGCGTCGCGCAGCAGGACGCGGTGCTGGGCGGCCTCGGCCTCCAGCGCCTGCTGCTGCCGGCGGTCGGCGTCGGCGGCCGCCGCCCAGCGCCCGCGCCGTTCCAACAGGGCCGCGATGCGGTCCTGCGCCGCGCCGGCCTGCTCGAGCGCCGTCTTCAGCTCGCCCAGGCGCTCGGTGAGCGCCGGCTTCTCGCGCAGCTCGAGGGCAAACTTCTGCAAGTCGCGGTCCATGCGCCCCTGCTCGTCCAGCAGGGTCTTGAGCTGGGCCGCGTTCTGGCGATAGGCAGAGCGGCGGGCTTCGATCTCGGCGTTGAGGTCCGTCACCGTCTCTTTCAGGCGGGCGTCGATCTCGGCCGTCTCGGCCCGGGCCTGCGCCGTGCGCGCCTCGACCTCGGCCGACAGGTCGGCGATGAGCTGGAGACGCTGCGCCTCGGTCAATGGCTGGCCGCAGGTCGGGCAGAGCGCCTCGGTGGCGGTCTGCAGACTGGCGATGCGGCGTTTGAGCTTCTCGCCCTCGGCCTGGGCCAGCTCGTGCACGCGCTTGCGGGCCTGGGCCGCCTCGGCGTCGGCGGCCGCGATGCGCTTCTTCAGGCCCTCGGCGTCGGCCTGGGCCGTCTCGTTCTGGCCGCGCAACTGCCCGACGAGCTCGGCGTTCACCTGGCGCGCCTCGTTCATCCGGTCGCGTTCGGCCTCCACCTCCTCCAGCTGGCGGAGGCGGCGCTCGGCGGCGGCGATCTCGCGCGCCAGGGCGGCCGTGTCGGAGCGCGCCTGGGCCTCGCGCAGGTCGGCGTCGAGCGCCGCGATCTCGCGCTCGGCGTCGCGCACGCGGCGGGCCAGGTCGTCGAGCTGGCGCTGCACGGCCACCAGCGCCTGGCGGGCCGCCTCCATGCGCGCCCAGTCGGCCTCGGCCTGGCGCAGGCGCTCGGCGACCTCGATCACGCGCGACCGGGCGATGCTCAGCTCGCGCTCGTACTCCGGACGGCGCGCCAGCTCGGTTTCGATCTCGGCCAGGATGGCGTCCAGGCCCGTGATCTGGCCGTCGATGGCCCGCACCTTTTGTTTGGCGCGCTCCTCGTATTTCTCCCAGTCCTGCAGGCCGAGGATGTCGGCCAGCACCTGCTTGCGCTCGGCCGGCTTCTTGCCCGTGAATTCGTCGGCCTGGCCCTGCATCAGGTAGGCCGAGTTGACGAAGGTGTCGTAGTTGAGGCGCAGCAGGCGCGTCAACCTGTCTTGTGTCTTGGGGATGGTGGGCTCGGCGATGCTGACCCACTTGCCCTGGTCGTTCTGGGCCTGCAATTCCAGCACGCTGCCGGCGGCCTTGCCGGCGCGCCGGGCGCGGGTGACGCGGTAGGCCTGGCCGCCGAGCGCGAACGTCAACTCGACGCGCATCTCGCTCTGGCCCTGGTGCACCAGCTCGTCGTCGCGTTTGGCGCGCGCGCGCCCCCACAGGACCCAGGTGATGGCGTCCAGCAGCGACGACTTGCCGGCGCCGTTCTCGCCCGTCAGCACGGCGACGTGCAGGCCCGTGAAGTCCAGCGGGGCCGGGTTCTTATAGGCCAGAAAATTCTTGATTTCGAGGCGGAGGGGGATCATGGCAGGCGTCGCTTGGCGACGCTGATTATACGGGCGGAGGCGCGGAATGCACAACGGCCCGGCGGGTCACCAGCCATGGACCGTGAAGGCGGCCCAGAAATCGGGATGGGCGAACTCGCGGCTGCCGGGCCGGGCGTGGGCGGCATGCCGATAGTAGAGGCGCGCTTTGAGAAACATCGGCTCATCTTCACATTGGGCGTAGAGCGCCTCGGCATAATCCGCCACGGCCTCCACCGGCAGGTCTCGCAGCCAGCGCTGCGCCTCGTGCAGGGCCGCCGCAAAGCTTAAGCGGCGGCTGAGGTGATTGTCATAGAACCGCTGCAGCAGCAGCCCGGTCGCCAGGTCCGGCACGGGCCACAGGCTGCTGACCACGCATGGGACGCCGGCCAGCAGGAACCCGGCCGGCAGGCCGACGTATTCCTCGGCGCTGCCCGTGAGCACATCGGTCAGGCCGGTCTCGCACGCCGAGAGCGTCACCACCCGCGCGGCGGACAGGTCGACGCCGCCGGCCTTCAGGTCGGCCAGGGTGAGCGCGCCATCCGCCAGCCGCAGGCCCGAGTCCGCTGGGGCCTGCCAGTTGTACGAACCGTGACAGGCAAAGTGCAGATACGCCTTGCCGGCGGCGCCGGCCATCACGGCGGCCCGGGTGGCGGCGCCGCCCGCCTGCCTCTCGATCGGACGACCCGCAAACAACGCTTCAAGGCCCGATCCCTCGGCCTGGGTGAATGCCAGGGCGGGATCGTCGGTGGGGTTCACGACCAGATAAAGGCCCTGACCATCCCGCGCGGCGGCCTTGCGTTGACAATCGGCCAGGATTTCGAGCGAAGGCGCGTAACTGACCTCATAGCGGTCACAGACTCGCCCCGCCGCCGACAGCGGCGCAGCGTGCAAGGGCAGCAGGAACAGCCCGCCCGAGGGCAGAAGGATGAGGCGCTCCACCTCACGGGGCAGAGCGGCCAGAACGGGCCTGAGCAACGCGGCCCCCAGCTCGCCGAGCACGCGGTCAATGGTGGACTGCCAGACCGCGCTATTGCGGCTCCGCAGACCCTCGACCCAGCCGCCGGCCTCAAACAGGAGCCGGTCGAGGTCGGCCTGCCGGAACCCGGGCACATCGACCACCTGCACCGACCGGGCCGGCGAGGGGCCGAGGCAATAGCCCTGACTGCCGTGCGCGGTGAGGCAAAAGGCGGCCAGCGCCGTCCGCCCGTCGGCGGGCAACAACTGAAGCGCGGCAGGCAGATCCAGCGGGCGGAGAAAGTTCGGGGCCGTCTGCCGGACCTGCTCGATGGCCGCCTGCAAGCCGGCGTAGGCCCGGCGGGCGGCCTGCTCCCGCCCGTGATAACCCGCCGCCCACTGGGCCGGCGCCGGGCCGCCGACCAGCGGTTGGGCCTGTTCGGCGCGCCAATGGGCGCCGGCCTGCTCAAAGGCAGTCCAGGCGCTGTCCGGCGTCCCGGCCGGCCGCGGCACACCCAGCTGCAAAGCGTCCCTCAGCAGACGCGTCTTCCCGCGGTCCAGAGTCAATAGCGCCTGATCCGGGCGGCCGGCCCGGGCATGGGCGTACGCGCCGTAGCGATACAGCTCGACGTTCTCCGCCAGGGCCCGCTCCTTGCTGAGTTCCGTGAGCGAGGCGGCGTACATGACTTCAGCCGCCTCGATCGCCGTATCAAACTGGTCCGCGGCCTCCTCCCAGCGCCGGTCCTGAAAGAACAGGGCCGCATAGTTCGCGGCCGTCTGCCGGGCGCCGGCGGGCGCTTCAACGGGCGTGCGCACCTGCAGGGCCAGGTCGTAACAGGCGGCGGCCTGTGCGCGCTGACCCAGTGCGGCATAAGCCGTGCCCAGGTTGTTCTGCGTCTCGGCCCAATCCGTCGGGTAGGCGTCGCGCGTGCGCACTTCCAACGCGGCCTGATACAGCCGGACGGCCTCTTCCAGGTTGCGCCTCGGATCGCCCTGCGCGCGGTCGCAATAAGCGTTGGCCAGGTTGCTGATCGTCCGCGCCCAGGGCACGGGGAAGGCTGAGCGGGTGTAGACGCTCAGCGCGGCCTGATAATGCTGGATGGCCTGTTCGATGTTCTCGCTCCGCCGGCCCGCGCGGCGCAGCCCATACAGCGTGCCGAGCAACTCCTGGACCACGGCCCAGCATTCCGGGCGCCGGGCGGCAGAGAAAAACTGCAGGGCCAGGTCCGCGTGCTCAATAGCCGTCTCCAGGTTCAGCGACGGGCTGCCCAGTTGCCGGCGCCGGTGCGCCACCGCCAGGTTGGCGTGGGCCTCCGCCCATTCAGGGCCGGGCGTATCGGGCAGGCCGGCGAGCGCCAGTTGATATCCCTGGATGGCCTGCTCGATATTGTCCGCCCGGCCGCCGTGGACGCGCGCCAGATAGGCGTTGGCGAGGCTGATGAGGGTCCTCACCCGGAGGAGGGGATCGGAGGCCTGGCCCCGCTCGTGGAGGCGGAGGGCCTGCTGGAAACAGCCGAGCGCGCGCTCGATTCGGTCGGCGCGCTGTCCCCCGGGCCACTGAGCATACAGGTTGCCCAGCGTGTGCAGCAACAAAGCCCGCTCGGCCGGCGCCTCGTCGCCCAGCGCCGCCAGCGTGGTTTCGTAGAACTCGAGCGCCGCGCCGAGATGGCGGGCCGGGTCGAGCCCGGCGACCTCCTCCCAGGCCTGATCCAGGACGATCAGCGTGTCGCGCCGTTCCCCCGTCCGCCCGTAAGCCTGCCAGACCTCGAGCGCCTCGCCCAGATGCCGGATGGCCTCGCGCAACCGGTCGGCGCGGCCCTCGCCGGGCAGGCGCAGGAGGGCCTCGCCCAGCACATCCTTCGCCGTCGCCCACCAGATCGGCTCGGTGTCGCGGCGCAACTGGCGCAGGGCCAGACGCGCCAGCTCCACCCGGCGCGGCAGGTGCGCCGGCTCAGGCTTCGGCCGGGCCAGCGCCGGCAGGGGACAGGCGTCGGCCAGCGGCAGGTGCGCGGCCCAGGCCTGGAGCGCCGCCTGACGCGCCTGCCGGCAGTCGGCCAGAAAGGCGCGCACGGCCAGCAGGGCGCACACCTCGCGCGGCTGGTTGGCCTGGGCAGCCGCCTGGATCGCCTGAGTCAGGGCGCTGTCCGCGTCGGCGGGCAGCAATTCCGGATACTGTCCCAGCGCCTGGTCCAGGGCCTGAGGCGTGGGCGCCCGGGCCAGATGCCGGGCCGCCCGCGAGACGGCGGCCGGGTCGCTCATCCCCGCTCCTTGAGGAGTCATGGATGCGTCAGGTCCACGTTCCCGCTCACGCCGTCGTAAAGCTGCGGGTTTTGGTGTTGGCCGGCGCGCGGGAAGACCAGGGCATCCACTCTGGGCGCGGCGTAGGCGTGCGCTTCCTCGGCCGAAATCCAGCCGTTGTGATCAATGGCGTCGGCGGCCGGGTCCATCAGGGCCATGAGCCAGAAGTAGGTGAAGACGCCCTGCTCCAGGTCCGTGGTCTCAAAGCTTTCCTGGTCGGCCATGCTCGCCGTCACGATGACGCGCCCGGACCGGCCGATATCCTGAACGACCCCGTCGGCGGAGACGCCCCGGGTCGCCAGGCCGCGCCCCGTCAGGGACGGCGCCAGGCCGGCGGCCTCGGCCAGGCCGCCGCTGAAGCAGGAGTCCAGGACGACGACGACGCGCTGGGATTCGAGCTGCGCCAGCCGGGCGTCCAGGTCGTCGTCGGTGAAGATGTTGACGAAGGCGTTGTTGACCACGTTCGTGTCGTACGCGGCGATGAACTCATCCCAGCCGTCGGCCTCGTCGCCGTTGGCGTCGCCGGCCAGGCCGCCGTGGCCGCTATAGCCGATATAGACCAGCGTGTCCGCGTCTTCGTGATCGTCCAGCCACTGGAAGGCTGTCTCAATGTCCGCATGGGTCGCCTGCGACTCGGTGAGCAGCAGGAGCTCGTCGGCGACGGCGGCCGCCGGCCATTCCAGGGCGCTCGACGAGGCCTCGGGATCAAAAAACCGGAAGTTTTGCAGGACGACCCCCGTGCGCACCCCATCGTTCCTCGGAAACATCAGCGGGTCCCCCCATTCGCCGGCGCGCGGGTTCGCGCCCTGCGAGACGGCGGACGGGGGCAAGTGCTTGTAGTTGGTGATGCCGATGAGCAGGGCCGCGGTCTTGCGCGGCGCGGGCGGCGGCGTTCCGGTATAGCCATTGCCCACCAGCGGCAGGTAGGTTGATTGCAGAGCGCCGGCGTATCCCAGCGAGACGGCGACGGTCTGCGGCGATCCCGTCACGCCGGCCGTGGTGCTGCTGATCTGCACCTGGCCGGTGTAGGCGCCGGGCGTCAGGCCGGCCTTGTTCAACTCCACGGCAATCACGCCCGAGCCGCCCGGGCTCAGGGCGCCGCTGGTGCTGCTCAACGTCATCCAGCCGGCGCTGGGGCTGGCCTGCCAGTCCAGCGGCGTGCTCCCGGCGTTGGAGATATAGATGTATTGACGCTCCGGCAGCGCGCGCTGGCTGTCGGCCAGGAAGGCGAGGGAGGCCGGCGCGGCCTCCAGCGCCGGCGCGTTCGCGGTGTAGTTGACGGTCAGCCTGGGGTAGTTGGTGGTCTCGCCCGAAGACAGCACCCGGTAGACGGGCTCTCCCCCCTCGGGGCCGATGAGCATCAACCCGTAGTTGGGCTGGGTGCCGTTGTGCCAGGCGCGGACCTGGTTGGTGAGATCGAGGGGATACCACGTCCCCATCATCGGCGTGCCTACAGAGATCGTGCCGACCGCTTCCGCCGTCGTGGGTGGTCGATTCCAGGTCGCTAACAGTTCATGCCACAGGGACGCGACGCGATAGGCCGTGATCGTCCGGCTGAAGTCCTGATAGTCGTACCAGCCGCCGACGTAGACTTGCAGGGTGGCGCTGTTGATGGTCGCGCCGGCAGGGATCCTCCAGAGCGGCAGGTCCAGGAGTATCCGGCTGGGCTGCCCGTCTTTGAAGCCGACGTAGAGCGGCAATTCATCCCCCAGGTTGGTGGCCGGGGCCGCCTGCCGGAGCTCGGTGTCGGCGACCACGGTAATGACCTTGGTGGCCGTCAGTTCGACCGACAGCGGTTCAGCGGCCGGGGCCGCGGCGATCGAGAGCCGCTGGTCGGGCGCGCGCCAGGCCCGGAGATCGCCCCTGGCCAGGACGCCGGCCGGGGCCGGGCCGCCGGCCAGGCCGAGGAGCGCCATCGCCGCCAGAATGACAAACCGCACGCCTTGATAAAGGGAAGCTTTCATAGCCGCTCCTTTGCGCGGGGACGGGGCCGCGCCCGGTCAGCCGGGCGACAGCGCGGCCAGCGGATCGGCGTAAACGGTGTAGGCCAGCCAGGTCGGGTCGTCCGGGGACCGGATGGCCTGGCGGGCCTCGCGGACAGCCGCCCCCACCGGCCGGCCGGCCAGGACGCGTTCGTAGAATTCCCGGGCAAAGCGGCCGGCGGCCTCGTCGCCCACCAGCCACAGCGACCCCACAAAGCAGGCCGCGCCGGCCTGCACGAAGCGTCCGGCCCAGCCGCCGATCCCGGCCAGCGAGAACGCGCCGCGGCCGGTCTGACAGGCGTTCAGGAAGACCAGCGGCTGGGTCTGCCCGCAGTTGGCGACGGCGCCGCAAATCTCCTCGGCCGTGAGCCGCCGCCCGCCCTGCAGGCGCAGCGACGAGGCGTTGGGGTCCGCCGCCGAGAACTGGCCATGGCCGGCGAAGTGCCAGGCGTCCGCCGCGCGGCGGCTGAGCGCTTCGATCACGCTCAGGTAGTCCGCCGGGACCTCGAACACGTGCCGCCCGGCGCTGTTGAGGGACAGTAGGTAAGCGCGCTCGTCCTGGGTCTTGGGCAGGCCGGAGTCGGAGGGGATGACCAGGGCCAGCTGGTTCAGGCGCAGCGTGAGCCGCCGGCCGAGGCCTGCGAACCAGCGGGTGAGCGCGAACTGTTCGCAGAAGAAAGCGCCTTCTTCGATGCGCCCGTTTTCGCGGCCCTGCAGCTTGAGCAGTTCCCACGGGATCCACGGCTCATCCGACAGCACCTGCACGGACTGGATGCGGCCGCGCAGGGACCACAGCAGGGCTTGCAGGTCGGGCGGCAGCAGGCTCTGAAACAGGTAAGCGCCCTTGAGCGCCAGTTTGCGCGCGGCCACGGCCTGGTCGTCGGCCGTCCGCAGCGGCAGGCCCTCGATGTCTTTGAAGAACTCCTGGAAGTAGCGCACCGGGTCCAGGCGCAGCCGGATCGGCCCAAACGGCTTGAAATTCACGCCCAGCGCGGGATCGGGCGCCAGCAGGTGAAAGGTGATCGCCGCGCCCGCGGCGTCATGGGTCTCCGAAATGAGCAGGGACAGGTCGGGCAGCGCGGCCGGCAGCGGCGCCAGGAGCCGTCCGACCCGGCCGCGCGCCGCCTCCGGCGGGGCGGAGGCGGTCACGGTGGCGGCCAGGATGATCTCGCCCAGCGGCTGTCCCTGCCGGAAACACAGGACGCGCACGCGCGCGGCGCCGGCCTCGGTCGCCCGCAATTTGAATTGCAGCGGCAGCGTTTCCGGCTCATCCGTGACGGTCAGGATGCCCTCCGCCGGGCCCTCCAGGGCGAGGCCCCGCGCCGGGATGACGAGGATATCCAGTTGCGCGCCCGCCGGCTCCGCCAGCGGCAGGCCGCGTTGCGGCCCGGCGAGTTTTCGGCTGAGAGACACCAGCAGCGAGGCCGTCTGGCCCAGCGCCAGCGTCCCCACAAAGTCCGCCTGGAGCCGCAGGGTCACGGCCGGTCGCGCCGGCCCGCCCTCCTGGCCGCGCCCGGCCTCGGCGCGCATGAAGGCGATGGCCGCCCGATGCTCGACAGCGTGGACCCCGACCACACGCCTGCCGTCCACGACCACGCACCGGTCCGGAGCCTGATCGGCATTCTGATAGGCATCCAGGGCGGGGACGCCAGGCAGGGCGTCCAGCCCCAACGCTTCCGTCAGGGTCTGCCCGCCCGGCGCGCGTGTCAATGGATTCAGAAATTCGGCGGCTGGATACAGGTGGTAGCGCGCCTCCCCCGGCGCCATGCGCCGCACCACCACGTAGGCCGGCATCAGGCAGCGGACCACGTCGGCCGCCTGACCAGACGGTTGTTCGGCCGGGAACAGGACGAAGTCCTGCCCGGCGATCTGATAGAGCTGGATCATGCCACCCCCGTCCGCTTCCAGTCCTGGATTGCCCCCTCATTATACGTCCGGGCGTTTCAGTTCTCCCGGCGGGCGCCGGGCCGGGTGCCTTCGCCGATGGTGGTCTATCTCCAGGCCGCCGCGCCTGGGCGCAACCATTGCCACCGTCGCCCCGGCGCAGGCCGGGGCCCGGAAGCTCCCGCGCGTCTGCGCGCGTCTGTTCCTGGAGCCGGCTTTCGCCGGCATGACGTCGGTGATGGGTGACGGGAACAGGCCGCCGCGCCTGGGCGCAACCATTGCCATCGTCGCCCCGGCGAAGGCCGGGGCCCAGAAGCTCCCGCTCGTCTGCGCGCGTCTGTTCCTGGAGGCCGGCTTTCGCCGGCATGACGTGGGTGCTGGGTGTCTGACAGGCGGACGGGTCAGCCCAAAAGCCCGCAGGCACCCGCCGCGCCGGTTTCACCCGTGATCGCGCCAAAGCTCCTGGGCGGCCTGCAATAATTGTTGAGCCCGTTCCGGCGGCTTGTTCTTCGCCGCGCAGTAGCGCTCCAGCCATTGTTCCGGCGTCAGCGCTTCGGCCGCGCCGCCCAAGCCGGGCACGCGCACCGCGCGTTCCACCTCGACGCTGATGCCGGCCAGGTTGGCGATCTGCGCCGTCGCCAGCGCGTTCTCCACTTCCCGCCGGCGCAATTGGGCCTCCTGGCCCTCGTCGAGCTGGACTTTGACGCGCACGATAGCGCCGGCCAGGTCGCGGGCCGCGATCCGTTCGACCAGGGCCGCAGTCGGGTCCGGGACGCCGCGCCCGTCCATCTCCAGGATCACGAACGGCCGCGCCCGGACCGGCACAAACTCCCAGCGCGTGGCGCCGCGCGCCAATTCCAACCAGCAAAAACCCTTGGGCTCGGCGGCCTCGCCGAAGTCAATGCGCTCCAGGGAGCCGGAGTAGACCACGGGCGGCAGTCCGGGCTGGTCGGCGGTCAGGTTTTGATGTTTGTGGATGTGGCCGAGGGCCACGTAATCCCAGACCGGGTCGGCCAGGGCGGATCTCTGCACGGCCAGGTCGCGGCCGGTCATCACACTGCGCTCGGAACCGAACACAGCGCCGGCCACGGTGAAATGCCCGGCCAGCACGCGCGGCATGGGCTGCTCGGCCGCCTGCGCCGCCAGGTCGGCCAGGGTCTCGTTGACCACGGCTTCCAGCGCGCGGTCCAGGGCTTCGAGCGAGGCCTCGCGGTGCTCGTCGCGCGCCAGCAGGCGGTTGCGGACCGGGAACGGCAGCCAGGCCAGGAAGAGCGGGCCGCGCTTCGTCTGGAACACGCGCGCGTCCGGCGCCCGGCCGATGGTCACATTCGGCACCTCCAGCGTGCTGAAGATATCAACCGACGTGGCGCGCGCCGCCATATTGGGCAGGTCGTGGTTGCCCACCAGCAGGAAGACCGGCACGGCCTCGGCCAGGCGCTTGATGCGGCGCGCGAACTCGCGCTGCTGGGTCGGGTCCGGGTCGCGGGTCTTGAAGGCGTCGCCGGCGAACAGCACCAGGTCGGCGTCGTGGTCCCGGGCGTAGGCGCCGACCTCGTCCAGGCGGTCGAGAAAATCGCGCAGGCGGCTGGAGAGGCCGGACTGCGGGTCCAGCTTGCCGTAGTTTTCCATGCCGACGTGCAGGTCGGCGAAGTGAAGGAGACGAATCGGGTCAGACGACCGATGACTGATCACTGATTACTGTCCACTATCCACTGTCCGCCAGCCGCCGCTCACGACTCCGGGATCTGCCAGTCGATCTCGGGTTTGCCGGCGGCGCGCAGAGCGGCGTTGATCTTGGAGAACGGCCGGCTGCCGAAGAAGCCGTTGTGGGCCGAGAGCGGCGACGGGTGCGCTGACTCGATGATGACGTGCCGGCGCGCGTCGATCAGGGCGGCCTTCCGGCGCGCGTAAGCGCCCCACAGCACGAAGACCACGCGGTCGGGCCGGTCGTTCACGGCCCGGATCACGGCGTCGGTGAAGGTCTCCCAGCCGCGGTCCTTGTGCGAGTTGGCCTGGCCGGCGCGCACCGTCAGCACGGCGTTGAGCAGCAGCACGCCCTGCCGCGCCCAATGCTCCAGGTTGCCGTGGGACGGGATGGCGCAGCCCAGGTCGGCGTGCAGTTCCTGAAAGATGTTGACCAGCGACGGCGGCGGCGGCACGCCGCGCCGCACCGAGAAGCACAGGCCGTGCGCCTGGTTCGGCCCGTGGTAGGGGTCCTGGCCCAGGATCAACACGCTGACCTTCTCGTAGGGCGTGAGGTGCAGGGCCGCAAAGACTTCTTTGTCCGGCGGGTAGATCGTGAACTTGCGCCGTTCATCGCGCACGAACGCCTGTAGTTCTTTCCAATATGGCTTTTCGGTCTCGGCGACGAGCACCGGGCGCCAGCTGGTCTCCATGCTTGGTTCCGGGTGACGGGATCGGGTCGGCGTGTTGGGCCACGCTATTTTACCAACAGACGCCGGCCCGCGCCGCCCTACCCCAGCCGCCGCGCCAGCGTCACACACTCGAGGGCCAGCCGCCGGGCCGCGCCGCGCGTGGACAGACGGAACTCGACCTCGTTCTCGTCGTGCAGCAGGTAGAAGTCCAGGGCGAACGCCTGATACGCGTCTGCGCGCTGAAAATCCTGCGCCGTCAGCGTGCGCGCCGCCAGCAGTTTCTGGCCGTGGCGCGCGGCCACGTCCAGGTCCACCACCGGCGCATCGCCGGCGGTATAGTTGACCTTGAGGCGGAAGACGGCGCGATAACGGCCGCGGCCCAGCGGCCGGCGCGGACCGTGGACCACCCAGTCGCGGCGCTCGGCGGCGTCCAGCTCCCAGGCGCCGTGGCCGGTGGGGTGGCCGCCTTTGGCGATCAGCTCGTTGTCGCGCACGCGCCAGGTGCGTGATGGCGAGAAGCCCGCGCGCTGGTACAGGTGCAGGACGGCGTACGGCACCGCGAACGCCGCCAGCACCCAGCCGGCGTCCACCTGCCCGCTGGCCGCCAGGTCGAACACGGCCGCGGCGATAGCCGTCGCCGCGCCGACGATGAATTGGGCCGCATAATCCTCGCGCATGGCACACCACTCTCGCCGGGCCGATGGTTAGAAAAGAGTCGGCCCGCGCGAACGAGCACTCTTTACTCTACCGAACAATTGTTCTATCATCAAGGGCCGATTCTGCGCCGAGGACGCATGCGCGACGATGATCTGCTGCTGGAGGCGGCTGCCCGGCTCAGCGGCCTCCACCCGAATACCTTGCGGCGCCTGCTGCGCGCGGGCGTCGTGCGCGGCCACAAAGTCACCCACCGGGGCAGGCGGCGCTGGGTGGTCTCGGCCGCCTCGCTCAAGCGCTACACCGACCCGTTTCACGGTTTCCTGCTGGACCTGCCCGGCCCCAAGCTCTTTCTGCGCCGCCAGGCTGACGGCGAGGCGCGCCGCTGAACGGCCGCCGGCTCTTTACACCCCTCCCCCGCATGCTATAATCGCTCGCGCGCTGAAGGATTGTGAGCGCGCGCTCTCGCCTGGAGAGCGTTTTTCATGTCAGGGCGGCTTGCGGGCCGCTCAGCCGGGGACAGACGGCCAAGCGTGAGAACCGTAGAATGGCAGGCTGGCGGCGTGCGCCTGATCGACCAGCGGCGGCTGCCGGGCCGGCTGGAGACGCCGATCTTCTATCACTACCGCGACGTGGCGCGCGCCATCACGGACATGGTCGTGCGCGGCGCGCCCGCCATCGGGGCGACGGCGGCCTTCGGGCTGGCGCTGGCCGGCTTCGAGAGCGCGGCGGCGGACCGGGCCGGGCTGCTGCGCGACCTGGAAGTCGCGGCGGCTACCCTGCGCGCGGCGCGGCCCACGGCCGTCAACCTGGCCTGGGCCCTGGACCGGCTGATGCGTGTGGCGAGGCACGCGGACCTGGAGAGCGCCGACGACGTGCGCCAGGCGCTGCTGGCCGAGGCTCAGGCGCTGGCCGACGAGGACGTGGCCGTCAACCGGCGCATGGGCGCGCATGGCGCGGCGCTGATCGAGGACGGCGACACCATCCTGCACCACTGCAATACCGGCGCGCTGGCCACCGTGGACTACGGCACCGCGCTGGGCGTGATCTTTGCCGCCCACGCCCAGGGCAAGCGTCTCCACGTGTTGGTGGACGAGACGCGCCCGCGCCTGCAGGGCGCGCGCCTGACGGCCTGGGAACTGAAGCAGGCCGGCATCCCGTTCGACCTGATCGCCGACACCGCCGCCGGCCACCTGATGCGGCGCGGGCACGTGAACCTGGTGCTGGTCGGCGCCGACCGGGTGGCCGCCAACGGCGACGTGGCCAACAAGATCGGCACGTATCCTCTCGCGGTGTTGGCCCAGGAGAACGGCGTGCCCTTTTACTCCGTCGCGCCGACCTCCACGGTGGACCTGGCGCTGGCGCACGGCGACCTGATCCCGATCGAGGAGCGCGGCATGGACGAGGTGCTGGACCTGCAGGTGGCCGGCGAGCCGGCGACGCCGGCCGGGATCACGGCCCGCAACCCGGCCTTCGACGTCACGCCGCACCGCTATCTCACCGGCATCGTCACCGAGAACGGCGTCGTGCGGCCGCCGTTCGACAAGAACCTGCCGCGCGCCGTGCGCGGAACACCCGAGGCCCGCTAGACTCCTTGTACGGGCGCACGGCCGTGCGCCCCTCCCGCCATGCACATCCTCTTCACCGGCTCCATCGCCTACGACTACCTGATGACCTTCCCCGGCTACTTCAAGGATCACCTCCTGCCGGACAAACTGGACACTATCAGCGTCAGTTTTCTGGTGGATTCGATGACGCGCCAGCGCGGCGGCACGGCCCCCAACATCGCCTACACCTACGCGCTGCTCGGCGGCCGGCCGACGATCATGGGCACCGTCGGCGAGGATTTCGGCGATTACCGCGCCTGGCTGGAGGCGCAGGGCGTGGACTGCAGCGCCGTCAAGCTCATCCCCGGCACCTTCACCGCCTCCTTCTTCGCCAACACCGACCGGGGCAACGCCCAGATTGCGTCGTTCTTCCCCGGCGCCATGGCTTACGCCGCCGTCCAATCGCTCTACGACCTGGAGCGGCGGCCCGACATCGTCGTGATCTCGCCCAACGCCCCGGACGCCATGCGCAAGTTTGTGCGCGAGTGCAAGGAGCTCGGCCTCCGCTACGTCTACGATCCCAGCCAGCAGCTGGCGCGGATGACGGCCGACGTGGTGTGCGAGGACGTGGACGGCGCCTGGATGCTGACCGTCAACGATTACGAGTTCGGCCTGATCCAGAAGATGACGGGCTGGGATGAGGCCGAGGCGCAGAAGCACGTGGCCGTGCTGGTGATCACGCGCGGCGAGAAGGGCGCCACGCTCTTCGCCGAGGGGGTGCGCACCGACGTCTCGATCGTGCCCGCCCGGCAGGCGGTGGACCCGACCGGCGTCGGCGACGCGTTCCGGGCCGGGCTGCTGCGCGGCGTGGCGGCCGGCTGGCCGTGGCCGCTGTGCGGACAGGTGGGCGCGCTGGCCGCCACGTACTGCCTGGAGCACAGCGGGCCGCAGAGCCACCACTATTCGCGCGCCGAGTTCCTCACCCGTTTCCGCGAGCACTTCGACGACGGGGAGCTGCTGAACGAGTTGTTCTAGAGAGAAGCCGGACGGACGACGAAGGACGACAGCCGCGGCCCCGTCGTCCTTCGTCCGGCGTCATTCGTCTAACAAGGAGAAAACAGTGAGTAAGGACCACGACATCAAGAACCCGAAGCTGGCCGAGGGCGGCCGGTACCGCATCCAGTGGGCCGAACAGGAGATGCCGGTCCTGCGCCAGCTTTACGAGCGCTTCAAAAAAGAGCAGCCCCTCAAAGGTGTGCGCATCTCGGCCTGCCTGCACGTCACGGCGGAGACCGCCAACCTGATGCGCACGCTCCAGGCCGGCGGCGCGGACGTGGTGCTGGCGGCCTCCAACCCGCTCTCCACCCAGGACGATGTGGCCGCCTCGCTGGTGGTCCACGACGAGATCCCGGTCTACGCCATCAAGGGCGAGGACACCGAGACTTACTACAAGCATCTGCGCGCCGCCCTGGACCACCGGCCGCAGTTGACCATGGACGACGGCTGCGACCTGGTGAGCATGATCCACAAGGACCGCACCGAACTGCTGAGCGACATCGTCGGCGGGACCGAGGAGACCACCACCGGCGTCATCCGCCTGCGCGCCATGCAGGCCTCCGGCGTGCTCCAGTACCCGGTGCTGGCCGTGAACGACTCGGCCACCAAGCACTTCTTCGACAACCGCTACGGCACCGGCCAGAGCACGATTGACGGCATCGTGCGCGCCACCAACGTCCTGCTGGCCGGCAAAACCTTCGTGGTGGCCGGCTACGGCTGGTGCGGGCGCGGCCTGGCCTCGCGCGCGCGCGGCCTGGGCGCCAACGTCGTCGTCACCGAGATCGACCCGCTCAAGGCGCTGGAGGCGGTGATGGACGGCTACAGCGTCATGCCCATGCACCAGGCCGCGCGGATCGGCGACGTGTTCTGCACCGTCACCGGCGACATCAACGTCCTGGACAAGCACCACTTCGAGGTCATGAAGGACGGCGCCATCGTCTCCAACTCCGGCCACTTCAACGTCGAGATCAACATCCCGGCGCTGGAGGCCATGTCCACCGGCAAGCGGCGCGTGCGCGAGTTCGTCGAGCAGTACACGCTCAACGACGGCCGGCGCATCAACCTGCTGGGTGAAGGCCGCCTGATCAACCTGGCCTCGGCCGAAGGCCACCCGGCCAGCGTGATGGATATGTCGTTCGCCAACCAGGCGCTGGCGGCCGAGTACATGCTCAAGAACGCCGGCCAGCTGGAGAAGAAAGTCTACACCATCCCCGAGGCGATGGACAAAGAGATCGCGCGGCTCAAGCTCCAGGCCATGGGCGTGGCCATCGACACGCTGACCGAGGAGCAGTTCAAGTACCTGAATTCCTGGGAAGAAGGCACCTAGTTCCGGAAGGCGCACGTCGCCGCGCCGGCCGGCGCGGCGACGCTTTTGGGAAGACCGTGTCCGCAACCGCCGACGCCTGTTACCGCCATCCGGACCGGCACGCCGTCGAGCACTGCGAGGCCTGCCGGCGGCCGGTCTGCGGCGCATGCCTGTGGTACGCCGAGGCCGGGCAGCGGTTGTGCCCGGAGCACGCCGCCGAGCGGCTCCAGGCCGGGCAGACCGTCATCCCGCCGGAACGCTACGTGGACGGGATCGCGCCCAGCCAGGCCTCGGCCGCCCGCCCCCCGCGCGCCGACGCCCCCTACCGCGGCAACAGCACCGACGTGGCCGCCCTGGCCGCCGCCGTCATGGGCCTGGCCGCCGTCCTGTCCTGCGCCGGCCTGGCCTATTTCCTGCCGCTGGCCGCGTTTGTGCTCGGCCTCGTCGCCTGGCTGCAGAACAAAGACGCCCTGGACCCCCGGCGCGCGCGCTGGCTGAGCCTGCTCGGGCTGGCCGGCGGCAGCCTGTTCTTCGTCGGCCTGCTGGCGCTGTTGGGTTTCGTGCTGCTGTGTTTCATGCTTCAGTTCGCGCTCATCGCCTCGGCCGGCGGCGGGCCGGGCCGCTTCCCCACCCCCTTGCCCACACCCTGACTTAAAACACAACTGCGCCGCGCGGCGCAGTTGTGTTTGTGGGACAGGCGGCTGGGCTAGTGGTGCGAGCTCTTCTTCTTGCAGGTGACGCACTCGCGCGTCGTCTCGCAGCGATAATTCTCCTGGTCCAGCGCCGTTCCGTGCTTATCGGTGACCGTGATGCTGGCCTGGGTAAAGTACACGAAGTCCACGATGGCTTTCTCATAGCCGTGCGGACAGCCGGCCGTGTGCACGCTGATGTAGGTGGGCGGCTTGGCCACGACGTGGAAGGAGGACTTGCCGTGGGCGTTGGCCTTGATCCACACGGAGCCGGTGGCGTATACGACCGGGTGGTGATGGGACAGTTTATCCGGTTTGTACCCGTCCAGGTCCCGGCAGATCACGTCGGCGGGGCCGCTGGTTTTCAGAATGACCTTGGAAAGCTGGTACGGGTCCATGTCGGTCACCTGGCCGTCGGCGATGAGCGAGCCCAGGCTGAAGGTCACGCCGCGGATGTTGGCCCCCACCGCGAAGACCGACGACACGCTCAGGCTCACAATCGCAATCGCGGTCAGACAGGCTGTCAGGAATTTGCGCATAAGTTTCCCTCGCTTTACCCCTCAGAATGGCGTCCCCAAGTGTCGGCTGCGTCGAGAAGATTGGACTCGGAAAGTGAACACCTCCTGCGCCGCCGCCCTGGCGCTGCCGGCTGATGGTCATTCCCTGCCCTGGACAGTGCGAAAGAAATGCGCGCGTGCCAGCCGTGCCACTATACAATTCCAGCGGAAACGGACATTGTCAGTGTACTGAAATGACCGGCAAAAGTAAACGGCCCGGCCCGGGGAAAACCGCCCTTAGGACGAATTTCCCATGCCGGGCGGGGCTCGTGGGCGGGCAATTGTCGGCCTCCCCGGTCTCAGTTATACTCCCCCGCAGTCAGAACCCGGCTGATCCAAAGTCATGAGCGAACGCGAGCAGCTTGAGCAGGCCATCGCCGCCCTGGAAGCCCAGCGCGCCATCCTCGGCGACGCCGTGGTGGACGTGGCCGTGGCGCCGATGCGCGAGAAACTGGCCGCGCTGGCGGCCGCCGCGTCGCGCGAGACTCAGCAGCGCAAGCAGGTGACCGTGCTCTTCGCCGACGTCTCCGGCTTCACGGCCATGTCCGAGACCCTGGACGCCGAGGAGGTCAGCGCGACCATGAACGCGCTCTGGGCGCGCCTGGACGGGGCCATCCTGCAGCAGGGCGGCCGGATCGACAAGCACATCGGCGACGCCGTCATGGCCCTGTTCGGCGCGCCGACGGCCCGCGAGGACGACCCGGAGCGCGCCATCCGCGCCGCCCTGGCCATGCAGCAGGAGATCCGCACCTTTATGCCGGACGCCCAGGGCCAGCCGCGCCTGCAAATGCGCATCGGCATCAACACCGGCCCGGTGCTGCTGGGCGCCGTGGGCACCACGGGCGAGTACACGGCCATGGGCGACACCGTCAACCTGGCCAGTCGCCTGGAGCACGCCGCCCCGGTCGGGGGCATCCTGATCTCCCACGACACCTACCGCCACGTGCGCGGCGTATTCGACGTCCAGCCCCTGGAGCCGATCACGGTGAAGGGCAAGGCCGAGCCGGTCCAGGTGTACGTGGTGCGGGCCGCCAAACCCAAGGCCTTCCGCGTGACGACGCGCGGCGTGGAGGGCGTCGAGACGCGCACCATCGGGCGCGAGACCGAGCTGCAACAAATGCAGGCCGCCTTCACCCGGGCCCGCCAGGAGCAACACGCGCACCTGATCAGCGTGGTGGCGGAAGCCGGGACGGGCAAGTCGCGCCTGTTATACGAGTTCCACAACTGGATGGAGCTCCAGCCTTACCGCACCCGCCTGTTCCGCGGGCGCGCGACGTCGGAGATGCGCCAGCTCCCCTACGCGCTGTTCCGCGACGTGCTGGCCTCGCGCTTCGACATCCAGGACAGCGACCCGACCGCCGCCGCGCGCCGCAAGCTGGAGCTGGGGATCACGGGCCTGGCCGGCCCCGATCAGCCCGAGGCCGCCATGTGGGCCCACTTCGTCGGGCATCTGATCGGCCTGGATTTCTCGGCCAGCCCCCACCTGCAGGGCATCCTGGCCGACGCTCAGCAGATCCGCGACCGCGCCTTCTACTACGTCGCCCAATTCCTGGCCGCGATCGCGGCGCAGGACCCGGTGGCGCTCCTGCTCGAAGACATCCACTGGGCGGACAATGAGTCGCTGGACCTCTTCCAGCACGTGCTGCAGGCCAACCCGCGGCTGCCGCTGGTCGTCGTCGGCCTGGCCCGCCCGAGCCTGTTCGAGCATCGGCCGGAATGGGGCCAGGGGCCCGTCACGCACCTGCGCGTGGACCTGCACCCGCTCTCGGAGGCGGACAGCCGCCGCCTGGTGGCCGAGATCCTGCGCAAGCTGCCGGCCATCCCCGAGACGCTGACCCGGCTCATCGTGGAGCGGGCCGGGGGCAGCCCGTTCTACATGGAAGAGCTGATCAAGATGCTCATCGAGGACCGGGTGATCGTGCGCGGCGAGGAGGCCTGGCACGTGGCGGAGGAGCGCCTGGCCGAAGTGCGCGTGCCGCCCACCCTGACGGGCATCCTCCAGGCGCGGCTGGATGGCCTGCCCGCCCCGGAGCGCGAGGCCCTGCAGCAGGCCTCGGTGGTGGGCCGCGTCTTCTGGTCCGGCGTGGTGCAGCGCATGCACCACCCCGACGCCGCGCCGCAGCCGGCGCCCGCGGTGGGCGAGCTCTTTGGGACCCTGACCGGCAAGGAGCTGATCTTCCATCACGAGCCGTCGGTCTTCGCCGACACCTCGGAGTACATCTTCAAGCACGCCCTGTTGCACGACGTGACCTACGAGAGCGTGCTCAAGCGGCTGCGGCGCGCCTACCACGCCCAGGTGGCCGAGAGCCTGATCGCGCTCGGCGGCGAGCGCTCCAGCGAATACGCCGGGCGTATCGCCGAGCACTTCGAGCGGGCCGAGAAATGGGCCGAGGCGGCGGAATGGTACGGCCGGGCCGGGAAGCAGGCCCAGGCCGCCTTCGCCCCCGAAGGCGCGATCGCCTACTACCGGAAGGCGCTGAAGTTCTGGCAAGAGGTCCCGAACCTGTCCGAGACCCAGACCGCGCGCCTGCTGGCCGCCTACGACGGCCTGGGGGAGATGCTGGTGTCCCAGGCCCGTTACGGCGAGGCGATTGACACTTTTCTCACTCTGCGCGCCCGGGCGGAGGCCGCCGGGAACGCGCCGCTGCAGGCCCGGGCCCTGTATGCCCTGGCGCGGGCCCAGGTGCGCCAGGGCGATAACCGCGCCGCCCTGGAAAGCGCGGCCCAGGCTGAGGCGGTGGCGCGCTCCGCGGGCCTGGGCCTGGAGCTGGCCCTGGCGCTGTGGGTGAAAGGGTTGAGCCTGTTCCGGCTGGGCGACACCGAAGCCACGCTGGCTCTGGGCGAGCAGATGCTGACCCTGGTGACCGAGCTGGGCGACCGCCGCCAGCGGGCCAGCACTTTGAACCTGCTCGGGGGCGTGCATCACGCCCTGGGACGCTACGAGCAAGCCCAGGGCTGCTGGGAAGAGGCCCTCTCCATTTGGGAGGAACTCGACGACCGCCGGCAGATCAGCGACCTGGCCAATAACCTGGGGCTGATCGCCACCGCCCGCGGCGATCACCACGCCGCCCTCGAGCGCTACCAGGCCGCGCTGGAGCAGGCCCGCGACACCGGCGACCGCGACGGCGAGCTGGTGTTCCTGAACAACGTCGGCGCGGCGCGCGTCGCCCTGGGCGACGACGCGGCCGCCGAGGTCCATCTGCGGCGGGTGATCGAGCTGGCCGGCGAGTCCGGCTCCTGGATCCTCGCGGACACGTATCGGGCGCTTGCCGAAGCGTGCCAGGGGCAGGGGAAGACGGCCGCGGCGCTGGAGGCCGCCCGGCAGGCGCTGGCGCTGAGCCGGTCGGGCGGGGTGCCCGAATACCTGGCCGCCGCCTGGCGCGCCCTGGGGCAGGCCGCCGCCGATGTGTCCGCGCCGGCCCACGTGGAGGGCCAGGGCTACGACGCAGCCGCCTGTTTTGCGGAGAGCCTGCGTATCTGCACGGAAATGCGGATGGAGGGCGAGCGGGCGCAGACCCTGCGCGCCTGGGCGCGCCATGAAATGCAACAGGGCCATCCGGAGCGCGGGGCGGCGCTGTGGCGTGAAGCCCGCGACCTGTTCGCGCAGTTGGGGGCCACTCTGGAGGCCGAGCGCATGGCGGCACTGCCCGCCGCCTCCCGGTGACAGCGCCGGGAAACTACACCCGCCGGCCGTCCGCGGCCGTCACGCGCGTCACGGAGCCGGCGTGGGCAGCGGGATGACCTCAATCTTCACGAAGACGAAGTCGCCGAACAGCTCGCCCTGCGGGTCGCGCGCCTGCCAGCGGCCGGTGTAGACGCCCGACGCGTCCGGCGCGCGCATGGGGATCTCCCAGACGGCCGGCGCGCCGGCCCGGGCCGGATACAGCGCGAACTCGGTCTGCGCCGCCACACCGGGCGAAGCCGTCAGCGGTTCGCCGGTGACGAACACCAGCCGATAGCCCGGCCCCCAATCGCACGTCCCCGTATTCCGCACGCTCCACTTTTTTACAAACGTCTGGCCGGGCAGGTACTGCGCGTCGTCCGGGACGGTCAGGTCGGCCTCGAACTCGGCGTCGTTGCGGCACGGCTCCGGCGTGCCGGCGATGACGGGCGTGGCGGTGGCGGCCTCCGTGGCCGCCGGCGTCAGGTCGGCGGCCGTCGCCGCTCGCGTCGCCGTGGGCGGGAGCGCGGTCGGCGTCGCCGTCGGCGGCGCGGTGGCGGTCAGCGTGGGGAGCGCCGGCAGGGGCGTGAGCGCCGGGGCCGAGGTCGGCGAGGCGCCCGGCGCGCAGGCGGCCAGCCAGCCGGCCAGCGCCAGCCAGGCCGCCAGGCCGGCGCCGGGCCGTCTCACTCCGGGGCGCGGGCGCGGCATGTCAGGCGGCCGGGGGATGATGAAGGTCGGGTTGCGGCGCCGGGTCGAGCGCCCACAGCTCGATCAGGTTGCCCTCCGGGTCGCGCAGCCGGACGAAACGGCCGTAGTCCAGGGCCAGGCGCTCGAGCGGCAGGCCGTCGGCCTCCAGCTGGCGCGCGAAGGCGTCCAGGTCGTCCACCCGATAGGTCACCATCACGCTGCGCGGGCCGGGCGCCAGCGGCTCCGACGCCTTGAAGATGGCGAACTGGAACGTCAGGCCGGTGTGGTAATCGTCGATCTCGCCGTAGAAATTGCCGTCGTCGGCGTTCTCCAGCGTGACCAGGCCGAGGCGTTTCTCGTACCAGGCGGCCAGCGAGGCCGGGTCACGGGCAAACAAGACGATGGCGTTGACGCCGACAATGCGAGCCATGTGGGGCGCTCTCCCTCCAGCTTGGGTTGCGCCTCGATTGTGGCCCAGGACCGGCGAGACGTCAATGCAGCGGAAACCCGCTATCACCCCGGCGCCGGGCGCGCCGCCGCGAGGGCCGCGCGCATCTGGGGCAGGTGCGTCTCGATGTGGGTCGGCGCCTGCGCGCCTGGCAACAGATTCCAGGCCAACTGCCAGGCCAGGCGCGGTTTGGCGAAGACCTCGGCCGGGATGGCCGCGAACATGGCCTCCTGCTCGGCGTGCGCGCGCCTGATCTGCTGCGCCAGCTCCG
>DAOUAB010000117.1:0-9870 GCA_034434015.1 Anaerolineales bacterium | reverse complement strand
ACCAGCTACCGGGCGCGGTTCTACTTCGATCCGAACGGTCTGAACCCGGGGACGGGGACGCCGACGCTCTTCGTCGGGCTGAACGGCGCGAACACGGTCATCGTGCGGGTGCAGCTGCGCCAGAACGCGGGGCAGTATCAGGTGCGGGCGGTGGTATCGCGGAGCGGGGGGACGACGGCGACCGGCTGGTTCACGGTGACGGACGCCGCGCACGCGATCGAGATCGAGTGGGCGTCGGGGACGGCGGCGGCGTTCCGGCTGTACATTGACGGGACATTGCGCAAGACGCTGGGCAACCTGAACACGAGCGCGTACGTGCTGGAGAGCGTGCGGCTGGGGCCGTCGGCGGGGCTGACGGCGGCGATGTCGGGGACGCTGTACTTCGACGCTTTCGTCTCCCGCCGCGCCACCTACATCGGGCCGTGAACGCCGACCCGCCTACATGTCCTTGGCGGCCGGGCGCTGGATATGGTCCATGAACTCGGTCCGGGTGGCCAGGTTGTGGCGGAAGACCCCGCGCATGGCGCTGGAGATCATGCGCGCGTCGGCCTTCTTCACGCCCCGGATCATCGAGCACATGTGCAGGCCTTCCATCACCACCGCCACGCCCTGCGGGCGCAGCGTCTCGGTCAGGAAGTCGGCGATCTGGCTGGTGAGCCGCTCCTGCACCTGAAGGCGGCGGGCGAACATATCCACGATGCGCGGGATTTTGGACAGGCCGATGACCTTGCCGTTCGGAATATAGGCGACGTGCGCGTGGCCGATGAACGGCAGCAGGTGGTGTTCGCATAAACTCGCAAACTCGATATCGCGCACGACGACCATCTCGTCGTAGGCCACGTCGAACAGCGCACCGTTGATCACGGCGGCCGGATCCTGGCGGTAACCGGCCAGGATCTCGTCATACATCCGGCCGACCCGGCGCGGCGTGTTGCGCAGGCCATCCCGGTCCGGGTCCTCGCCCAGCCCGCGCAGCAGTTCGTAGATCAGGGCTTCGATCCTGTCAGCGTCCATCCTTCGGCTCCCCGTCCGGCCTGGCCCGGAACTGGTTGTTGGGCGTCTCCCAGATGGTCACGGTCTCGAGCGCATCCCCCAAACGGTTCGCCAGGGCCTCGCCCACGACCCGGGCGATGTTCTCGCCCGTGCTCGGCCGCTCCCGGAAAGCCGGCGTCTCGACCTCCAGGTACCGGTTGTGCAGCGGGCCGAGCACGGCCTGAGCCTCCCGATCCAGTTCGGCCAGGTCAAAGGCCGTCTCGGTGCGCGGGTCGAGCCGCGCGCTGGCCACGACCACTTCCACGAAATAGGTATGGCCGTGCGGCTCGGGCCGGTTGCACTTGCCGTAGACGCGCGCGTTCTCGTCGGCCGAGAGCGCGGGGCTGTGCAGGCGATGGGCGGCGTTGAAACGATAGCGCCGCCCGAGGGCGTAACCGCCGGAGCGCCGGTGCTCGGCGAAGAAGTCAGGCCATTCCCAGACTCGCACACGGTCGGCGCGGGGCGCGCGCCGGGCGATCAGTTCGGCGATGGTCTCGGTGACGACGTTGCGGCCGCGTAGATCGGGGATATCGACCGACAGATTGACGTGGTCGAACTCGTCCCAGAGCCTCGGCGGCGCGTCTTCGCCGGGCGGCAGATACAGCGCGGCGCGGTAGTTGTGGCCGTGGCCGGCCGGGTTGTTGCAGATGCCGTACAGAGCGCGGTTCTCGTCGTCGCTCAGGCGCGGGGCGTGGGTGCGGTGCGCGGCGGCGAAGTCGCCGTAGGTCACGCTGCGGCGGGCGTGCGGGGAGAGGTGGGCGGCCGGCCCGCCTTCTTCCTGAAGCTCGACCACGGCCAGGGCGAGCGGCGGCTTCACGGCCTGGGCCAGGTCGTCCCAGAGCGCGCCGGCGAGCGATTGCAGCGCCGGCTCCGGCAGGGCCGATTCGGCGCTCAGGTTGCGGTGGTCGTAGCCGTCGAGGACCGCATTCCCCAGGGCTTTCAAGTCGGAGACGTTGACGACCATGCCGGTGACCGGCTGAAGCGGACCGGCCACGCCCGCCCACAGGCTGAAGTTGGCGCCGGTCAGGGCGGCGCCCCGCCGCCAGGCCGCCGAAAACTCGAACCGCTTGAGGGTCGTGATGAGCATAGAGAGGGTGGGCGGCTGGCCGCGCCACACTCAACTTTACCGCCGTTTCAGCTCGTCAACAACCGGAGGTAATGTTCGGCGGCGCGCTCCCAGGTGAGGGTCTCGGCGAAGGCCCGCCCGGCCCGGCCCAGGGCGGCGCGGCGCGGCGCATCCTCCAGGAGACCGGCCAGCGCGTCGGCCAGGGCCGGCGGGTCGTCGGGCGGCACCAGCACGCCGCCGCCCGAGGCCCGGATCATCTCCGGCAGGCAGGCGGCGTCCACGGCCACCACCGGCCGGCTGGACGCCATGGCCTCGAGCACCACGTTGCCGAAGGCCTCCTGGACGCTGGTGTGCGTGAAGACGTGGCAGCGCTTGAACTCGCCGACCACCGCCCGGCGGTCGTCCACGTCGCCCAGCCAGGTGAGATTGGGCGATGCGCCAATGGCCTCGGCCAGGCGGCGCCAGGCGTCCCATTCGAAGCCGCCGCCCACGATGCGGACGTCAATATCGGGATAGCGCCGTCGCAGCCGAGGCACGGCGCGGATCAGCGTGTCGATCTTCTTGCGCGGGTAGAGCTTGCTGACGGCCAGCACCGTCGGGCGGCGGCCGGGCTCCGGTTCGGGCAGATCGCGCCAATGCGCGTCCCATGCGGCCAGGTCGACGCCGTTGGGGATGGTGACCGCGCGTTCAGGGGGCACACCGTAATGGTGGATGACGGCCGCGCGCGCGTACTCGCTGGGCGCCGTGACCCAGTCGGCCGCCCGCAGATTGTGGCCCTCAAAGAAGGCCTGGGCGCGCAGCAGGGTGTGGAAGGGGTCCGGCTCGGTCGGCGCCAGCTCGGCGAAGACGGCCCGGGCGGAGGCGACGAAGGGCTGGCCGGCCCGGCGCGGGAGCGCGAAGCCGTCGTAGTCGATGCCCAGGATCCAGGCGGCCCCGGCCACGCGTGGATCGTCGCGGAGCTGGGTGTTGAACCAGAAGCGCTCGAGCGTGAACTGAACGTAGTCGGCGGCGTCGAGCGCCGGGTTGACCAGGTGGACGGCGTGGCCGGCCGCCTCCACCGCCCGGCGCAGCGAGCGGATGAACATGGCCGTGCCGCTGCCGCTGCCCAGGCCCAGGGGCCAACTGGTCACGATCAAGCCGGCGGCCATGGGAAGGTTACGGGGCCGACGGCTCGAAGACCTTGAGGTGCAGTTCAGCGCCGTCCAGCGGCAGCTCGGTGAGCATGAGCTGGTACAGGTCGTCCGCGTCGGGGCTGAAGGGGCGATAGCCCGGCAGCCATTGATCGAGCGCCTCCGCCGTCCAGCTCTGCCGGAGCAGCGCGTCCGTCATGCTCTGGAGGGCGTCGCGCTGGAACTCGGCCCGTGGACGGTAGGCTTCGGGCGGGAGCGCGGCATAGCGCAACAGCAGCGCGCTGCCGTCCAGCCGCTCGCCGGCGAGGGTGACGCCGCCCAGCCGGTTGACGGTCTCGGCCAGCGCCGCATGATCGAGGCGGACCTGATACTGCACCTTCAGACTGTGGTCGGAGGCCGAGCGCACCCCCTCGGCCACGAACAAGGCGGCGTCTTCCAGGTTGCGGCCGGCGTTGTAGTAATCAAGCAGGCGGTGGCTGTCGGTGACCGGGGTGTCCAGCGGGAAACCGATCAGGAAATACTGCGACGTCTGGGGCAGGAAAGTGAGCACCCAGCAACCGTCCATCTGCGGCTTCGACGCCGTCAGCGAGTCCACGACCAGGAACAGGATCGTGACCGGCTGGTTCAAGGGCGGCGTGGGCGTGAAAGCCGCCGACGCCGGCGCGGTGGCGGTGAGACCCGGGCCGGACCAGGGATCGTTGAACTGAGCGGAGAAGACTCCTATCAGCCAACCCGTGATGAGACACGCGAAGGCGCTCACGAACAGGAACAGGAGCTTCTCGCGCATGGAGCGGGATAAGACATGTGTGCTGACCGCCGATTCCGGGATGAACGCCATAGCCAGCCCCCGGTTGCTGCCGGCATTCTGGGGCATGTAATCGACTCCGGTCAATTTTTCGGAGTGCTCCCCGGTGGACGGAGTTTACACGGCTTTCCGGTCCATGTAAACGGAGAACAAACTTTCCCACGTGGTGATGCCACGATCCGGGCCTGCCGCCGAGCGGTCGCCTCAGCGCGCCGGCCGCCGGGCCGTCAGCGCAACTGGCTCAGGTAGCCGCCGGCGAAACCGACGAGCAGCATCAGCGGCAGGATCCAGAGCCAGCCGTCAACCGGGGCCAGCCAGCGCCGGGCGCGGGCGAGCGAACGGTTGACGCTGATCACACGCTTGAGCACAGCCAGCTGGAGGGTGTCACCGGCCTGGGTGAGGGCGTAGCGGGCGCGGGACTTCAGAAGGGATGGAGAGCGGCGCATGGTGATCCTCGGTGGGCGTTGGTTTAGCGGGAGGTGCTGATCTTGAGCACTTTGCCCTGGGCGTCGGCGACGACGCGCACGATGCGCTGGATGGTCTGGCCGCCCGGACCCTGCCCGTTGGCCTTGAAGGTCAGCAGGAAGCGGGCGCCAGCCCCGGCGGTCTTCGCGCCGGCCTGCGCCTGGACGGCCGGCCGGGCGCCCTTCAGGTCGGGGAAACGGCCATACACCTGGCGCGCGATGCTGTCGATCTGGTGGCTGGAAAGGCTCATCGTCGTCGGCTCCTGAAGGCCGGGTCGTGCAAGTTGCGTGCCACGACGGGGTGGGATCAGGCGCGGAAATCGCGCAGGCTGCGCCGCCGCCGCAGGAAGGCCGGGACATCCAGGTTGTTGGGGTCGGCCGCCGGCGGCTCACTCACGGCCCAGGGTTCCGCGTCCTCCCGGCTGCCGGAGAGCGCGCGGCTGAACAGGGCATCGGCCAGCGCGCCGGATTGGGGCGGCTCGGCGGGCGGCGGCGCGGCGGCCGGAGCGGGCGCCTCGGCGCGCGTCTCCGCCAGGGGCGCCGGAGCGGGCGCGGGTTCCAGGCCGGTGACGATCAGGATGGCCTGGGCGCGCCCGGTCATGAGCGGATCATGGGTCGCTCCAAAGACGATCTCGGCCTGCGGCGCGAACTGGCGCACGCGCTCCACGGCCTGGCTCACCTCGTACAGGCTCAGGTCGTCGCCGCCGGTGAAGTGCACCAGCACGCCGCGCGCCGAGCGCAGGGAGGGGATCTCCAGCAGCGGCATCTTGAGCGCCTGGCGGATGGCTTCCTCAGCCTTCTCGCCGCCGCGCCCCTGGCCGATGGCCATCATGGCGTTGCCCGAGTCCTTCATCAGCGCCTGGACATGGGCGAAGTCCACATTGATCAGGCCAGCCTTGCCCACCAGTTCGGCGATGCCCTGCACGCCCTGGCGCAGCACCTCGTCGGCGACGCGCAGCGCCAGCTCGAAGGGCGTGTTGCGGCCGAGCAGCGGCAGGAGCTTGTCGTTCGGCACGCTGATCAGCGTGTCGACGTGCGGCCGGAGTTTCTCCAGGCCGCGCTCGGCGTTCTGGCGCCGGCGCGCCGCTTCGAACGAGAATGGCGTGGTGACGATGGCGACCGTCAGCGCCCCGACCGCGCGGGCCTCTTCGGCGGCGATGGCGATGGCGCCGGTGCCGGTGCCGCCGCCCATCCCGGCTGTCAGGAAGACCAGGTCGGCCCCGGCCAGGGCTGCGCGCAGCTCCGCACGGCTCTCGTCGGCGGCGGCCTCGCCCACCTCCGGTTTTCCGCCGGCGCCCAGCCCACGGGTGCCGCGCGGCCCGAGCTGTACCCTGACCGGCGCCAGGCTCAGGTTGAGCGCCTGTGCGTCGGTGTTGGCGGCCAGGAACTCGACGCCCTCCAGGCCCAGCTCGATCATGCGGTTGACGGCGTTGGAGCCGCCGCCGCCGAGGCCGAAGACTTTGATCACCGTGGGTTTGGGGTCGCTCATGGTCTCTTCCCTTTCCATCGCGGATGCAGATCGCGGGCGCAGCCCGCTCTTACGGCGCCGGCGGGAGGATGCGCTCCACCACGCAGCCGGCCCGGCGCAGCGCGGCTTCCACGTCGCGGTTGACGCCCTGCTCGTTGCCCAGGATCGTGACGTGCTCGGCCTGGGCCGCCTCGTCGGCCGAGAAGCCGCAGGCCGGACGGTGTACGCGGACAAAATCCAGCGCCGCCGACCAGTGCCACTCCGAGAGGCCCCACTCAAAGGTGGGCAGCAACAGGTAATGGCGTAAGGGCTTCGGGCCGGCGGCTTTGGCCCCGACCCGCGTCTTGGACGGCGTCTGCGCCAGCGCCGCCGCGCGTTTCAGAACGTCCACAGCCGGCAACGTCGCCCCGTCGCCGCGATACCAGGCCTCGGCCGCGAACGGCCCCGCCTCGGGCGCCGCCAACAGCCAGAAGTTCACGTTGAGCAGGTTTGCGGGCAGGCGCGTCTCGCGGGCCATCGTTGCGATCTCGTCAATGCAAGAAGCGTGCCGCGCGGCATCCACAGCCGGGAAGGCGGGGTCGGTCCGGTCGCCCAGGCGCGGTCCGCCGGCCAGGCAGAGCAGAGGCCGCGCCTGGCCCGCACGGGCCAGGATGATCTCGTTGTGCCAGTCGAAGAGATGAAAACCGCGCTGGTCCTGAACGCCGGGCGGGGTGAGATACGGCCTGACCTGCGGCCAGGCTTTGAGTCCGCCCGCGCCCCAGGCGACGGGCCGGTTGTAGGTCCACAGGTTGACGGCGAATGTGAAGGCCTGAAGCAGGTCGGCCCGCCCGCGCCGTTGCAGGCCGGCCAGCGCCGCTTCCAGAAAGGCTGTGTCCCAGTAGTCGCCGCCGGCGCGCAACGCCGGGAACACCGGCTCCAGGCCGGCGGCGCGCTGCGCGTCCCAGACGGGCAGCATCCCATCCAGGAAGCGCTCCACCAGCCCGGTGCGGCCCCACTCGGCCGCCGGCCACGCGGCGCGTGTGTTGGGCTCGGCAAAGACGCTGACGTAGCGCACGCCCCAGCGGGCGTACGTCGCGAACAGGGCGGCCAGGCCGGCCAGGTCGGCTGAGCGCGGGAGCCGGGCGGGGAGATGGAGGATGGGTTCGATGCCGGCCGCCTTCAGCCCGGCGATGAACGGCTCCGGCACGGCGCGGGCCGGCGAGCCGATCACGGTCAGCCAGCGGACGCCCAGCGCCTGGAGTTCCGGCAGCCAGGCGTTCAGGTCGCTGGCGCGGTAGTGCGTGTCATCGGGAAAGTAGTGGAGGCCGAGGGTGGTCATGGCAGAAGGCAGGTGGCAGGTGGCAGAAGGCAGATGGCTGACCGCTGAGAGCTAACGGCTGACCACTGGCCTCATCGGCTCACCGAGAGCTTGATGATCTTCCCCGCCTCATCAAGCGTGACGCGGGCGAAGTGGGCGTGGGTGCGCGGCGGCGCGGCGGCGGACCGGGCGCGGACGGTCTTGGCCAGCGTGACCGTGGTCGCGCGCGCCCCGGCGCGCTTGGCGTTAGCGGGCATGGCGCGTGACCGGGCGGCGCGCAGCTCGGCGTCGCGCATCTCCGGGAGATATTCGGCGACCAGCGCCTTGATCTGGGCGACGGTCTCGGGGGTGAGCGCGGTCTCCACCGCGGCCGCCGGCACGGTCACCGGCCGGATGGCCGTGAACTTCAGCGCGCGCAGTTTGGCGGCTTTCGCCGCGCTCGGCGCGCCGGCCTCACTGCCGGCGACGGCCAGCGGGTCGCCGTACAGCACGAACGCGATCAGGGTCTTCTGGTCCTCGCCGTCGAGAAACCCCTGGCGCGCGTGCATCTCCTGCGCCATCTGGAGTTTGCCCAGCCGCAGGGCCTCGCCCACCGGCAGGCCGGCGTCCACGTTCTGCCAGAAGTAGCGGCCGAGCAGGTCGGCCCCGATGAGGGGCTCGCTCATGGACCCATAGGCGATCTTGGTCGAGCCGACGAGCGCGCGCGTGCCGGCGTCCAGGAAACGCAGGCACAGCGCCTGCTCGGCCGTCTTGCCGATGACGCTGGCGCCGTAGCAGGCCTCGGAGAACACGATATCCGGGGCGCGTCCGGAGTTGCGGATGTCGCGCGGGCGCAGGGCGACCGGGTATTCGGGCAGGTGCGCGGGGTCGTCGTGATGGCGCTGGCCATACCATTCCGGGCCATCCTCCACGCCGTGCAGGTTGAAGTACGCGAGCGGCGCCGGCGTGAGGCCGTCGGCGGGCAGCAAGGCCGCCTCCAGCGGCGGGCAGGTGAGCAGTTCGTCCCGATCCCCGATGATGTCGTAGACCGCGGCCGAGGCCTGGCGCCAGACGTTGGCCGAATATCCCAGGCTGGCCCGTGAAGCGGCCGCGGACGGGGGGCGGATCATCTGCCTCAGCCGCGCCCACAGCCGGCGCAGCCAGCCGCGTTGCGCGCCGCCGGCCTTGCGCGCGTGGGCGCGGGCGGCGCTCCGCAGGGCATGCACCAGCGGCGCAGGGTCGCGCCCGGCCCCGCTCGGCAGGCGGCCGACCGGCCACTCCGGGACGAAGTAGTTTTCGTCCGAGGTGGCGTACGGGTTGTCGCTCGGGATATCGGCGTCCGGGTCCTCGGTGGGGTTGGGCAGGTGATGGAACGGGATGATGTCCGGCCCGCCCACGATCAACAGCGCTCCCAGCGCGTCGCCCTGCCGCCGCAGAGCCTCGGCCAGCTGCTGGACCAGGAGCTTGATGTCCCAGGCCCGCGTGGCGTCCACCGGCTGCGCGCCCAACGGTTTGAGCGAGGCGGCCTCGTCCACGTACACGACGTAGCCGCGCATCTGGGTCTGCGCTCCGGCCAGTTCGCGCATGGCCTGGTCGATCAGCGCGAAGCCGGCGTGGCCGAACTTCTCGGCCAGACGCGTCCGGCTGGAGAGCAGGACGTAGGCGTCCTGCGGCGTCGTCTTGACGCGCAGCTGCGCCGCGATAGCATCCAGTTGGGCCTGGATCTCGGCCACCTCTTCGGTCTGCCGCGCGGGCCGGGCAGGATCAGGCGGCGGCGTCTTGGCGGCTACGGCTCCCGGCAGGCGGTTCAGGCCGAGCGCCTGGATCAGGCCGGCCGGAAGCGGACCCGTCAGACGGACGCCCAGGTCGGCCTCCCACAGCGCGCGATAGGGATGGGCCTCGCCCCAGTGGCGCGCGGCGACCTGCCCGGCGACGTCCTGGGCCGCGGCGTCATGGAGCAGCGCCATGGCGCGGGCGTGTTCGCCGGCCGCCAGCAGGCACTCGGCCAGGCATAGCCGGAAGGCGATGACGTCCGGCCAGCGCGCCGCGAAACCCTCGGCCAGCGGCAGCGCCAGGTCCAGGTGGCCGGCGTGCCAGACGGCGCTCAGGTGGGTGAGCGAGGGCAGCGGCGAGGCGGTGTCGGCGGCCAGCCCGGCCAGCGACTCGCGCCGGGCCGCCTCCAGGTCCCCGATCCGCTCGGCCAGGCGGGCGGCCCGCGCCGGGGCGGCCCAATCCGGCAAGGCCAGCGGCGCCGGCGCTCCCCGCCCATCGCCGACGTGCGCGCACGCGAAGGCCGTGCGCGCCGCCTCCGGGTCGCCGGGCAGCAGCGCCTCCGCCAGCCGGCGCTGGGCGCGGTCGTCCTCGGGATCGGCGGCGACCAGATGCTGCAACACACGCACGCCGGGCCGCGTCTGGCCGCCGGCCAGGTAGGCGCGGGCGAGCTGGAACTGCATCCCCAGGTCGCCCGGCCACTCCGCCAGGTACTGGCGGATCACCTGCAGGGCGTACGGGGTCTCGTGGGCGGCGAGGGCCGCGTCGATGAGGGAGAGCAGGTCAGCGCGTTTCATAGGGGCTCACGCGTATGCGCGCGCATTGCCGTGGATGATGTTGAGGGCGGTGACCGCGGCGA
>DAOUAB010000116.1:0-30532 GCA_034434015.1 Anaerolineales bacterium | reverse complement strand
CGATCTGAATGTCAGGGGCCAGCCGTGATGGAGGGGCTGCAGGTTTGCGCTCAGGGGTTATCGGTGTAGTCGAACTGAAAGGTCCAGAGGTAGTCAACCAGCGCCCACGTCTGCGCGTCGGTATAGATGGGGCCCCAGGCCGGCATGCCGGTGCCCATCCCGCCGCGGATGAGCTTGCCGTGAAGCAGCGCCGGGCTGACGCCCAGCATCCCGGCTGGATCCGTGAACGCGGTCGGAGGCTGGGTCTGGTGGCCGGCTTCCAGTTGGGTGTGTTCGGCCGGGTGGGCCAGCTCCGGCGCGAAGACGCCGTCCCCGCCGCCGGCCCCCCCGTGGCAGGCCGCGCAATTGGCGGCGTACAGGCGCTCGCCCTCCGCCAGGGCCGTCGGCGTCGTCTGCGAGCGCCAGAGCCAGGCGACGGCATCCCACAGTTCTGCGTCATTGAAAGGCGCATTGGCCGCCTGTGCGCGGATGGACTGCCAAATGGCCGCCGGGCTCTTGCCGCGCGGTTCGATAAGTGTGGGCAGCTCAACGGCCAAAGCCGCGCCCCGGCTCGCCGATGGCCTCCGCTCAGGCAGCGGCGCCGCAGGGGCCGGGCGCGGCGCGTCCAGGTCCAGGCCAAGCTGGACGTACAACGGCGGGCCGGCCGGCGCGGCGGCTGCGCCCGGCCCTGTCACCTCGATCACACCGCGCATGCGCCAGTGGTTCAGCCCGCACCAGCGCGTGCAGTAGAACGTGTAGCGCCCCGGATGATCAAAAGTCAGCGCCGTCTCCACTGGCCGGCCGGGGAACAGGTCGATGGCCGGCCAGTCCGTCCCCCCGACCGCGAAGCCGTGCACCACGTCGTCGGCGACCAAGCGCAGGTGAAGCGGCTGGTCGACAGTGGCGGTCAGTGCCGCCGGCGTCCAGCCGCCGGCCTCCGCCATCCGCCCGTGGATTTCGACGACGTCACGGCGCGCCAGGCCGTACGCGGCCAGCGGAAAGACCGCCGCGCCGGCGAGCAGCACGCCCAGGGTCCAGCGCGCGAGGGTTTCGCGTTTCATCGACTAGCCGATCAGGAGCCAGAGCAGGGCCAGCGCCGCCGCCAGGCAGAAGGCGATTACGGGCAGGGCTTCGCGTGTCTGATCCGCCGTTCGCACGGCAACGCGCGCCGCGCCGAACATCCCGAGGGCCAGAACTGCCGCCTGCGCCAGCCGGCTGGAGGCGCTGATCTCGGGCCAGATGACCGCGGCCGAATAGCCCAGCAGGTTCCAGCCCAGGCCGAGCGGATCGGAGAAGACGGCCCAGACCAGCGGGAACTTGACGAAGGCGAAGGCGATCGTGAACGCGACCCAGGCCGCCAACCCGAGCGGCGCGAGGCTCCGCGCCTGGCCCGCGAACGCGGCCCGCAGCGGCCGGCGCGATCCGGATAGCGCCTGGCCGGCCCGGACCGCCAGCCCGAACAAAGCCGGCAACAGCCCCAGATTGATCAACACAAAGCCGGCCGCGTAACCCAGCCACGCCGGCGAGCCGACCGAGTAGGCGGCCGTCTTGAGCCAGCCCCACGGCCCGAGGAAGACGGCCGTGTAGACGAGCACGCTCCCCAGCATCAGCAGCGCCAGCCAGGCTTCGTCCAGGCGGGCGCCGGCGCGGGCTACGACGTCGCGCCCGAAGGGGCGCAGGCTGAGCGCCAGATTGTCGTGCGGGCAACTGCGCAGGCACTCAAAGCACAGGCCGCAGTAGGCGTTGTCGCGCACGGCGGCCGGAAAATTGCCCCACGGGCAGCCATAGCCGCCGGCGCAGCCGGTATAGCAGACCTTCTCGGTGTGAGCCGCGCACACGGCCGGGTCCTTCACGCGCAGCGCGAGCGGCGCCAGGCGCGCGTACAGGCCCGTAAAGCCCCCGATCGGGCACAGATAGCGGCAGAAGGCGCGGCGCTCGAAAACCACGCTCGCGATCATGGCCAGCGCGATCAGGCCCAGCAGCACCCAGGCCGTCACGCGCGGCTCGGTCAGGATGACGGCGCTGAACAGGCCGATCAGGGCGAAGCCGCCCACCTGCAGCCAGGCGCCGCGCAGCCGGCGCGGCCAGCGGCGGTTCAGGGTCCAGCCCCTGCCGGCCGGGCCGAGCAATGCGCCACGCTGCAGCCACTCGCCGGGCAAGGGGATCGGGCACAGGCCGCACCAGGCCCGGCCGCCGAACGGGATGAAGACCAGCTTGAGGGCCGTCCACCAGGCGATCCACACGGCGATGACGGCGAAATTAGCATTGCCGGCCGCCGGCCCAAAGAGCCCGATTTGGATGGTGAAGGCGAAGCCGGCCAGCAGGCCGGCCTGCGCCAGCCACTGCGGCCAACGGCTCTGGAGGGCGGCGCGGACGGCCGGCGGCTGCGTGAGTTCCAGGTGAATGGGTGTCACCGCTGTGGCCCCCAGACCGCGGCGAGGGCGGCCAGGCCGATCAGGCCGGCGGCCCGCCAGAAGAAGGCGTTGGTCCCGACCGTGAGCTGGCCGACCATGAACGGGTGCAGGGGGCCGCAGGTGATTGAGCAGCGGAAGCGAAACGCGCCCGGCTGATCCGCCACGAAGGTCAGGCGCGCGGTCTGGCCGGGCTCGGCCGTGAGTGTCAGGTCGTAGCCGTCCAGGTGGAGGCCATGGACGACATCCGCCGCCACGAGTTCCAGGGTAACGCGATCGCCCGTGTTGACGGCGACCGTGCCGGGCGCGTACTCAAAGCGCCGGCCTTCCACGCGGATCAGGCGGTCCGCCGGAGTGTTGGCAAGAACGGGCCAGGGCCACACCAACACGAGGGCCGCGGCGGCCAGCCAGGCGGCCCAACCCGGGGCGCGCGAACGCGAGAGCGCCGCCGGCGTCATGGGATATTAGACGGCCCGTAGCGGGAGTAGATAGCGTCGACGTACGCCCGGATTTCGGGCACGGATTTGCCCTCCTGCAGGAGCCGCATCGTGTCCTGGGTGATATCCACGCAAATGGAGCAGCCCAGGGCGTGCGCGTCATACTCGAGGGCGCCGGCGGTCCCCGTTCCAGCCACGTAGCAGGCGTAATTGGAGGTGTGGCCCATCGAACCGCAGCCGCAGTAGCAGGGGAGCTGCTGGAGCACCTCCGGGTTGGCGGCCGCGAACTGATAGGCCTCGCGCACGGCGGCCGGCGCGGCCTGAACGTCAGCCGGCATTTGATCCATCGCCGCCATCGCCAGGCCAGGCTGCGTACGGCTGTCCCCTGCCGCGCTGCCACAGCCAGCCACGGCCAGGCTGAATACGCTGACCACCAGCAACATGCCCAAAGACCGACGCACCATCGGTGAGATCCTTTCGCTTTGCGCATATCGTAACAATATCCGCGACCGGCCGGCTAGCGCCGAATGGCGCATGACATTCGTCACGCCAGCGGCCGGCGGCCGAGGTGGTTGGAAGTGACTTTAGGCGATGGGCGGAGGCAGGGCCGGAGAAAAAGGCGCCACCCTGGAGTGCCAGGGTGGCGCCTTCAACCAAAGATGCCGGACCGCGCCGGCTAGTGATGATGACGCTAGACAGGGTCGATTGCCATCTTGAGTTCTCCTTGAAAACAATCCGGTCCGGAAGAGACCAGCTCGGTTAAGTATGCCTGACCCGCCATTTGGCCTATGGCAGCTGGCGCGCAAGCCCTATCCTCAGGTCCAGTCTTCGTCGGCTATTCAAGAAGGCTTCATGAGTTCTTCACGCGCGCCGACTATTATCAGCATTGAGGCCGGCCGGCGCTGGCCGGAAACCGCGGAGGTCAATATGAGCAAAACACTGCAGTGGGTCATCGGCATCAGCGTAGCGCTGCTGGCGCTGGCCGTCGCATTCTCTCTGATCTGGCCGTTCTTTGCGCCGCAGGCGGCCTGGGGTCGCGTGTCAGGCATGATGGGACCGGGTCATATGGCCGGCGGCTGGGGGATGATGGGCCTCCCCTTCGGCCTGGGCATGGCCGGCATGCTGCTGTGGCCCGCGTTGTTCATCGGCCTGATCGTCTTAGGGGCGGTCTGGCTGGTGCGCGCCATCTCCCGCCCGCCGGCCCCGGCCGGCCCTGCGCCGCGGAACAACCCGCTTTGCGCGCACTGCAGCCAGCCGCTCGAGACCGGCTGGAAAGCCTGCCCGTACTGCGGCGAGAAGGTCTGACCGTCCAGGAGCCCGCTCTCGACGGGCCAGGGCCGCGCCGCCCTGGCCCGTTGCCTTTATACTCTCTCTATGCCTCAGACTATCCTGGTGGTGGACGATGAACCGCAGTTGGTCCGGGCCCTGCGCGGTTACCTGGAGCAGGCCGGCTACCGCGTGGTCACAGCCGGCGACGGGCCAACGGCGCTGGTCCAGTACAAACACGAGAGGCCAGATCTGGTCCTGCTCGACCTCAACCTGCCGGGCCTGGATGGCCTGGAGGTGGCCCGCCGCCTGCGCACGATGGCGGAGGTCCCCATCATCATGGTCACGGCTCGCGTGGAGGAGACCGACCGCCTGATCGGCCTGGAATTGGGCGCGGACGACTATATCACCAAGCCCTTCAGCCCGCGCGAGGTGGTGGCCCGCGTCCGGGCCGTGCTGCGCCGGGCGGAAGGCCCGCGCGCCACGCCCGAGGTCCTGCGCGTCGCAGACCTGACCATCGACCTGAGCCGTCACACTCTGAAACGCGGCGAGGCCCTGCTTGACGTAACCCCGACCGAGTTCAACCTGTTGGTAGCGCTGGCCCGCGAGCCGGGCCGGGTGTTCACACGTCTCCAGCTCCTGGAGGTCGTCCAGGGTGACGCTTTTGAAGGCTACGAGCGCACCGTAGACGCCCACGTCAAAAACCTGCGCGCCAAGCTCGAGCCCGACCCCAAGCAGCCGCGTTACATTCTGACGGTGTACGGCGTCGGCTACAAGTTCGGCGACGAATAGGCCGGCCCCATGCGCCTCTTTCCGAAACTGCTGCTCGCTTTCCTGGCCGTGATTGTGGCCGGCATGCTGGCCGTGTCTTTCCTGGCCAACCAGGCCGCTGCCCGCGAGGTGCACACGGTCATGACCCAAGGCGGCATGACGACCGAGGCCGAACTGGCTCAGCAATTGGCCGACTTCTACCGCGCCCAGGGCGCCTGGGCCGGCGTGGAGGCGCTCCTGGGCAGCGGGCGGGGGATGGGCGGCATGGGCGGGATGATGGGCCAGCAGATCATCGTCGCCGATTCCGACGGCCGGGTGGTGGCCGACAGCACCGGGCGCCGGGTCGGCGAGGCATTGTCAGCCGCCGATTTGTCCGCTGGCGTCGCCATTCAAGTCGACGGCCAGCGGGTGGGCGCCCTGCTGATCCAGGGCGGCATGATGGGCGGCGGCGGTTGGGGGCCGGCGGCTGAGCGCGACCTGCTGGCGCGGGTGAACCGCGCCATCTGGCTGGCCGCCCTCGGCGCAGCCGGTGTGGCCTTAATCCTGGGCGGCTTGCTGGCCTTCGGCCTGGCTCGGCCGATCCGGCAGCTCACGGCCGCAGCCGGCGCCCTGGAGCGCGGCGATTTCAGCCGGCGCGTCGCTGTTCGCACCCGGGACGAGATCGGCGACCTGGCCGCCTCTTTCAATAAGATGGCGGACGGCCTGGCGCGGGCCGAACGCCAGCGCCGTGACCTGACCGCCGACATCGCTCACGAACTGCGCAACCCGCTGGCCGTCCTGCAGAGCCAATTGGAAGGCCTGATCGACGGCGTCTTTCCGGCGACGACCGAGAACCTGCAGCCACTGCTGGACCAGACCCAACTCCTGTCCCGGTTGGTGGACGACCTGCGCACCCTGGCGCTGGCCGAAGCTGGCCAACTGGAGCTCCAGCGCGTGCCGGCGGACCTCGGCCGGCTGGCGGCCTCCGTCGTTGCCCGGTTTGCGCCCGCGGCGGCAGCCCGACAGATCACGCTCCAGGCACAGGCGCCGGCGGATCTGCCGGCCGTCGCGCTTGACGCTCAGCGCATCGAGCAAGTCCTGGGCAACCTGCTGAGCAACGCTCTGCGCCACACGCCCGCGGGCGGCCGCATTCTCTGTCGGACCACGGCTGAGAATGCCGGTGTGGTCACCGTCTCAGTCTCCGACACCGGCCCCGGCATCCCGCCGGAGTCGCTCCCGCACATCTTCGACCGTTTTTACCGCGTTGACCGCTCCCGTTCGCGCGCCGAGGGCGGCACGGGGTTGGGCCTGGCCATCGTCCGGCAGTTGGTCGAGGCTCATGGTGGGCGCGTCTGGGCCGAAAGCGCACCCGGCCGCGGCACTACGATCGCGTTCACCTTGCCGGCGGCTGACTTGAAAACGGCCCAATCAGGGTGATCGGCGGCGCGCCGTGGCACAACTTGGCTAAGGAGCAGCTGTGGCGCTGGCGGTGGGGTGGCATTCCCGTTGACTTGACCCTCTCCCAAGCCGACCGGCCGCGCCCGGATAGTGTACCTGGTTTTAGGAGTAAAATAATCGCATTCAGATCGGAGAGAGGTCATGAACGCCTCTTCATCCCCCTCCATCTGCCTCTACCTGCTCGGTCGCTTTGAAGTCGCCCGAGGCGACCGTGTGCTGCGCGCCGGCGACTGGAGCCGCCGCAAAGCCGCAGCCCTCCTGCAACGCCTGGCCCTGGACCGCCGGCTGCTCCGAGACCAGGCCATTGATTTCCTCTGGCCCGAGGCCGACCTGGATTCGGGCGCCAACAACCTGTATCGCACGCTTCACGCTCTGCGCCAGACCCTGGATCAATTCCTGGGCGCCGGCGCGGCGCAAGCCACGCTGACTTTTGAAGACGGCGTCCTCAGTCTCTCGCCTGAGGTCTGGGTTGACGCGCACGCATTCGAACAAGCCTCCCGGGCAGCCGCCGAACTCGGCGCGCTGCGAGCCGCCCTGGACCTGTACGTTGGAGACCTGCTTCCCGACGACATCTACGCTGACTGGACTGTTGATCGCCGGGAAGCTCTGCGCCATTTGTGGCGCGAGACCGTTCGCCGTTTGGCGGTTGGGCTTGGGGAGGCCCGTGATTACCCCGCCGCCGCCGAGCAGTGGGCGGCCGTGTTGGCGCGCGACCGGGCCGACGAAGATGCCCACCGGGAATTGATGCGCGCTTACGCCCTGTCCGGCCGCCGGCATGACGCCCTGCGGCAGTATCAGGCTTGCGTGGAGGTCCTGGCAGCCGAGCTGGCGGTGACGCCAGACCCGACCACGACGGCGCTGTACACCCGAATCTTGAACGGCGAACTGGCGCCGGAACTGCCGCTGCTGGAGGCGGCCGTGCCGGCCGCCGGCGCCGGTGGAGGCGGGCCGGCGCTTTTCGGGCGGGAGGCCGAGTACGAGACGTTACGCCTGTGGCTGCGGGATGCCTGGCGGAGGCGTGGCCGGGCCGTGCTGCTCTCCGGCGACAGCGGCGTCGGCAAGACCCGGCTCGCCTTGGAAGTATTGTGCGCCGCCGCCGGCGCCGGCTTCACGCCGCTCTCCGGCGCGGCCTATGAGCAGGAGGGCCAGCTCGCATACCAGCCCTTTATCGAGGCCTTTCGCCGTCACCTGGCCGAAACCGGGCGCCCGGCTGAGGCCAATCCGATCACGCACTTCAAACGCCTAGGCTCCAGCGACCCGCAGCAGGAGCAGTGGGCGCTGTTCAACGCGGTTGCCAGTTTTCTTACTGAGCTGGCCGGCGAGCGCCCGGTGGTGTTGTTCCTGGACGACCTGCACGCCGCCGACGAAGCCAGCTTGCGCCTGTTTCACTTCCTGGCCCGACAGGTCCGTTCGGCCCCCATCATCTTGCTCGCCGCCTACCGAACCGATGCCCCCGCCGCACCCGCATTCTCCAGTCTGGTCAACGCGCTCTACCGCGAGCGGCTCGGCGAGAGCCTGCCCCTGGCGCCGCTTTCAGTGGAGGCGGTGGCCGGCTTGCTGGCGCAGGCACTGGGCGGCGCCGTCTCCGCGCGCCTCACCGAAATCATCTTCTCCAGCACAGAGGGCAACCCTTTCTTTATCCAGGAAATGGTCACCGCGCTCATGAAGTCGGGGAGCGTGGTCAATGGGGACGGTGAGTGGCGCCTGACGCCCGACGCCGAACTCACCGTGCCGGCCAACCTGGCCGAACTGCTGCGCGACCGCGTGAGGCGGCATGAGCCGCCCTTCGAAGCGGTGCTGGCCGCGGCCGCCGTCCTTGGGCGCGAGTTCCGTTTTGAGGTCTTGCGCCGGATTGCCGACCTGCCCGACGGCGTCCTGCTGGATGCATTGGACATGGCTCTGCAGAGCCGGCTTCTGGAAGAAACGGCGGCTGGTTACCGTTTTCGCCACCCCCTGATCCGTTTGGCCCTCACCGCGGGCCTCAGCCGCGCGCGGCAGACCTGGCTGCACGGCCGGGCGGCCGAGACGATGGAGAACCTGTATGCAGGCGCGCCCGGCGGTCTGTGGCCGCACGTCGAGGGGCTGGCTTTTCACCACGAGCACGGCGAACACCCTGAGCGCGCTATTCCCTACCTGCTCCAGGCCGGTCAGAAGGCGGCCGGGCTCTACGCCTTCGAAGTGGCCGTTGGCCATTTCGAACGGGCTCTCGCTTTAATGGAGGCGCTCGGTTTCCAGGACGCGGCACAGCGCTGGATGGTGCTGGAATCGCTCGGATGGTGGCATACCATCCTGGCGAATACCCCTCAGGCCGTCCAACGCTTCGGGCAGGCGGCCGCGTTGGCGCCCGGCCCGGCCTGGGGGCCGGCGCGGCGCGATCGGGCGCGTGTTCATCGCGGCGCGGTCGTCGCCCTAATTACGGCCGGCGATATCGCCGGGGCCCAAGCCCATCTGCAGGCGGCGCTGGCCGAGGTCGACGAAGCTGAAGACGCCGCCGAATATGCCCACGTCCTCTATAACGCCGCCCAGGTCTATTGGCATCGCGGTGAATACCCTCAGGCTTCCGAAGCCGCGCAGCACAGCCTGCGGGTGGCCGAGCGCCTGGACGACCCGGCCGCCATCGCGCGGGCGTTCGAGATGCTGGCCCTGGCCTGCCACTCGTTGGGCGATTGGCAGGACGGCCTGCAGTTCGAGGCCCGGCGCGCCTCCCTGGCCGGCGCCGGCCTGGACGTGACGGAGGCTTTCGACGTCCACCTTTGACTATGGGAGTATCACCTGTACGGTGATAAGGGCTACGACGAGGTCAAGCACGCCGTCAGCACGACGCTGGAGCAGGCCCGGCGGATGGGGGCGCCCCGCGCCATCGCCCTGTGCGCGTGCTTCGACGGGGCGCTGGAATACCAGGCCGGGCATTGGGAGGCGGCCGAGGCCGCCCTGCGCGAGTCCATTCGCCTGCACCGCGAGATCGGCGCAGCGTCCGGCGAAGCCCTGGCCTGTCAGCGGCTGGGCGTCCTGCTCACCGGGCGCGGCCGTCTGGACGAGGCCCAGACCGTTCTTGACGAGGGTCTGGTGGTCGCCGAGCGCGCCCTGCTGCGCGCCCACTGCCTCACGCGCCTGTACGCCGCCCTGGCGCGCAACCGCTTGGTTGCCGGCGATCTCCTGGCCGCCGACCAGGCGCTGGCCCAGGGGCTGGCCATGAGCCGGCGCCACGGACACTGCACCACCTGCAACGCCTTGCTGCTGCCGGCCGCCGTCGGCGTGCGGGCGGCGCAGCGCGACTGGGAGGCGGCTGAGGCGTTCTGTCGCCAACTCGACGCGGCGGCGGTTGAATACGGCAGCCGCACCTGGCAGGCGATGGCGCGCCAGGCGCGCGGGGAGCTGGCGGCTTCCCAAGGCCAGCGGGACGAGGCGCTCGCCAGTTACACCGCCGCGCAGACGGCGTTCTCCCTGGCCGGCAATCTGGCCGAGGCCGAGCGATGCTTGAACGCGATCACGGCGCTTACCCGGCCAGGGGCTGGCGACCGGGAGGTCAGGGAGCCAACATAGAGACGTGCGCTTGGGTTTGGACGTGAGGGCGCCGATCGGATTGAACTCGCCGCCACAAACATGCGCCGGACCTGTGAACAGGCGCCTTGCGCTGCAAGTCAGAGGCAGGCTTGTCGCCAGCATGCTGGCTGGTTATCCCTCACTCCCATCGGCCTGACCGACGGGAGCTTTTTGTTTCTCCAGCCTCCCCGAAAGTAAGGCCGGCGGGAGGTCTCTCCGCTACGATCTGCGCAACCAAGGGAACCCAGCCGATCGAAAAAGGAGAGAAACCATGTCCGCACCTACGACCACAACCACCCTCGCCAACGGCGTCAACGTGGACCAGCTGGTCGCCACAATCAACGCCATCAAGGCCAACCCCAGCCTGGCCCAGTTCAAGTTCCGGGCGCAGACCGAGTGGGTGGACGGCGGCCACTCACACACGACGATCCAGGGGTTCTACGGGGCCGGGCAGGAGGACGTTTCGCGCGCCCGGCCCTTCATCCTGCAAGGCGACGAGCCGCCGGTGCTGCTCGGGAGCAACGCGGGGCCCAACGCCGTGGAGGCGGTGCTGCATGCCCTGGCCTCATGCCTGAGCGTGGGCTTCATCTACAACGCCGCCGCCCAGGGCATCCGGGTGGAGGCCCTCTCCTTTCGATTGGAGGGCGCTATCGACCTGCACGGCTTCCTGGGGCTCTCCGATCAGGTGCGCCCCGGCTACCAGGGCATCCGGCTCTCGTACCGGGTCAAGAGCGACGCCCCGCGCGAGAAGATCGAGGCGCTGTGCGAGTACGTCCAGCGGACCTCGCCGGTGCTGGACATCATCCGCAACCCGGTGCCGGTGACCATCTCTCTGGAATGAGCGTCGCCACCAGGTAAGGTTCTTGGGAGGTCAGGGCGCTTACCTGAGGCCAACCTCAAGCAGAGCAGGGACGAAATGAGCACTCTACAAGCGACACCCAAACTCTCCCTGGACGAGCTGCGCCTGGAGATCCAGAAGGAATACACCAGCGTCGCCTGTGACCCGGACAAGGGCTACCACTTTCACACCGGCCGCCGCCTGGCGGCCACCCTGGATTACGACCCGGCCCTGTATGCCGACCTGCCGGAAGGCAACCTCGCTTCCTTCGCCGGGACCGGCAACCCCTTCGCCGCCGGCCCTATTCAACCGGGTGAAACGGTAGTGGACATCGGCTCCGGCGCCGGCTTCGATGCCCTGATCGCCTCCACGCTGGTCGGACCCACCGGGCGCGTGGTTGGCCTGGACATGACTCAGGAGATGTTGCGGAAGGCGCGCGCGGGCGCGGTCAGGATGGGGGCGACCCACGTCGAGTTCCGCGAGGGGTACGTGGAAGACCTGCCCCTGCCCGAGGACTTCGCGGACGTGGTGATCAGCAACGGTGTGCTCAACCTGACCCTGGACAAGGTGGCGACGCTGCGCGAGTGGTTCCGCATCCTAAAGCCCGGCGGGCGGCTGCAAGTCGGCGATATCATCGTGGATCGCCCCGTTCCCGCCGACGCGCTGGACGACATCTCCCTGTGGACGGGTTGAATTGCCGGCGCTCTGCTGGAGGCAGAGCTGATCAGCGCCGTGCGCGCGGCCGGTTTTGAAGACGTGGAGATCGTGCACAAGTACGACTCCTACGTAGACGTGCCCGACCCTTCCGACGCTCAGGAGTATGGCACGCGGGGCATCACCTTCCGGGCGCGGAAACCGATCGCATAAACAACGAGCGACGGGCGTGGTATGGCCGCCCGTCACTCGTTTCCATTCATCATCGGCAGTTATCCGATGACTTGATCCAGGCTAGGGGGCCACCAGGTCTGCCGCCTTCTGCATCAGCGCCTGGAAAGCCAATGCAGCAGCCGGCGCCCGCGCGTCCTTTCGGTTGACGAGCGCCAGCGGGCGGACGCTGTCGGGCGCGGGCAATGGCGCTTCCGCCACCAGCCCGTGCCTGACCTCCAGCATGACGCTGCGCCGCGAGACAAAAGCTACACCCACGCCGGCAACGACGGCGCGTTTCACGGCCTCAGAGCCGATAAGCTCGAGGCGGGCTTTCGGTCTTAACGCCAGCCGGGCGATCAGTGTCTCCGCCGCTTGCTGGGTGCCCGAGCCCGCTTCGCGCACGACGAGCGTTTCTCGGTCCAGCCAGCCGGCCACTGGAACGCGGCCGCGCGTCAACGGATGGCCGGCCGGGACGATCAGCGTGATCGCGTCCGACGCAATCGGTCGAACCTGCAGACCGGCGCTTCTGGGCAACACCCCCACATAGCCCAGATCCAGCTCACCCGCCGCCACGCGCCGGATGATATCGGCGCTGTTGGTGATGGTGAGGGTGGTCTCCACGCCCGGGTATAGCCGGCGAAACCGCGCCAGCGCCTCGGGCAGCAGGTACAACCCCGGCGTCGTGCTCGCCCCCAGGCGCAGGGAGCCGCGCCGGAGGCCCTCCAGCTCCCCCAACACCCGCCGCACCTCATCGGTCAGCTCTGACATGCGTTGGGCATAGTCGGTCAGCAGGCGCCCGGCCTCCGTCAACTCTACCCGGTTGCCGAGACGCTGGAACAGACGCACCCCCAGTTCGGCCTCCAACCGGCGGATGTGCTTGGAGACGGCCGGCTGGCTCAGGCCCAACGCCTCGGCAGCACGCGAAAAGCTCAGATGCCGGGCGACAGCCTGGAAGACCTGCAACCGGGAAAAATCCATGACGGTAACTGGAAGTTATGGCCCTATGAACGATTGAGACTGAGATTATCGCTTGGCCCGTCGTAGACTGTCAATCGGATAACCCCGTATGATGGAGCCCATCGCCTTCCGCCTCACCTCGTTTTCGCATGGCGCCGGCTGAGCCTGCAAGATCGGCCCGGCCGACCTGGCGCAGGTCCTGCGCCATTTGCCCCCTGCCACTGATCCCAATCTCCTGAGCGGCTTTGCCCACGGCGCGGACGCTGCTGTCTATCGCCTGAGCGATGACCTGGCCGTGGTCCAGACCGTGGACTACATCACCCCGGTCGTGGACGACCCCTTCGCCTTCGGGGCCATCGCCGCCGCCAACGCGCTCTCAGATATCTATGCGGTGGGCGCGCGCCCGGTGCTGGCGCTCAACCTGGTGGGCTACCCGGCCAAGACCCTGCCGCTGGTCTTGCTCGACCAGATCCTGCAGGGTGCGGTCGCCAAGCTGGCCGAGGCCGGGGCCAGCCTCGGCGGCGGGCATTCGATTGAGGACCTGGAACCGAAATACGGCCTGGCCGTCACGGGCCTAGTCCACCCAAAGCACATGGTCACCAACGCTGGCGCCCGCCCGGGAGACGCGCTCATCCTCACCAAACCGCTCGGCTCCGGCATCCTCACCACCGGCATTGACCGGGGGGTGGTCTCCCCGGCGACCACCGAGCGCGTCACAGCGGTCATGACCCAGCTTAACCGGGCCGCCTCCGAGGTGATGCTGGCCGTCGGCGTCCACGCCTGCACGGACGTGAGCGGCTTCGGCTTGCTCGGCCACCTGCGCGAGATGGCCGAGGCCAGCCGGGTGGGGGCGCGCCTGCATTGGAAAGCCGTGCCGGTGCTGGCCGAGACATGGGAGCTGGCTGCGCAGGATTGCGTCCCGGATGGCACGCGCAATAACCTGAGCTACCTGGCAGACTTCGTGGACTGGGGTCGGGCCGTGTCCCCGGCCGTGCGCACGGTGTTGTGCGACGCCCAAACATCCGGCGGATTGCTCATCGCTGTGCCGGCCGGGCGGGCCAGCAAGCTGCTGAAAACCTTGCACCGCGCCGGCGCCCAGTCGGCGGCTGTCATTGGCGAGATCACGCGTCACCCGGCCGGCCGGATCCGGGTGACGGTCAAGTAAGGAGGCGCTATGCCCAAGACCCTGACCCTCTTCCTCACCACACCCCCGTTCAGCTTTGAGAATACGCTCACTGCGCTCCGCCTGGCGGAGGCGGCGCTGGACAAAGGCTACGGCGTGAACGTCTTCGCCTCAGCCGACGCTGTGTACGGCTTTGAGCGCGGGCAAAAGGCGACCGGCGTGCCTGATCCCGTCCAGGGCTTCAGCGATCTGATCGCCCGCGGCCTGCACGTCGAGTTGTGCGGCTCGTGTCTGGCCCTGCGCGGCATCGGCCACGACAACGTCCTGGAAGGCAGCGAGCCCAGCACGATGAAACGACTGTTCGGCTTGATGCGGGACAGCGATGCCTTCGTCACCCTGGGGTCATAGGAGGCCGGCAATGCAAGGCAACCAACTCTGTATCCTGCTCCGCCAGGCGCCGTACACCAGCCTCGGCGCGGCCGAGGCCGTGCGACACGCCGGCGGCGCCCTGTCGGATGGGCTAGCCGTGAATCTGCTGTTGGTGGACGACGGCGTCTGCCTGGCCCGGGCCGGGCAGGACCCGGGCGCGACCGGCTTCCTGTCGCTGTCCGCCGCGCTGCAAAAGGTCATGGACAAGGGCGCGAAGGTGTCCGTGCTCGACGTCGCAGCGGAAATGCACGGCTTGCTCGGGCGACAACACCTTCTGGGGGGCGTTGCCGTGGTTGACGACGGCGAGGTGACGCGGCAACTGGCGGAGGCTTCCGCCGTGATGGTCTATTGAAGGAGCGCTCCGATGGAGTCTTTTCTGTTTCTAATGCGCAGTGGGCCGCGGTCGTCCCAGATTAATACCGTCTTCAACACGCTCAAACAGCTCTCCCAGGCCGGGAACCCGGTGACTGTGTTCCTGGTGCAGGACGGGGTGCTGGCCGGGCTGGACTCGCCCTGGGCGAACGCGACCCGGGCCCAGACACCGGGTGCGACTTACCGGGTCCTGGCCGAAGACCTGGCCCTGCGCGGCATTTGTGAGCACGATCTCGGCGCGGACGTGCGGGTTGCCGGGTATCCAGATCTCGTGGACGCGATCATGGAAGAAAACGAGCGCGTCCTGGGCGCCTTTTAGTTGAAGCGTGTGAATGGCGAGCCGGTCGGATCGGTTGTTCAAGCCTTCGGCCATGAGAGGAGAAACCATGATCCTGAAGCAATTCGTAGATGAGGGGTTGGGCAATTCATCTTATCTGATCGGCTCGGAGGAAACCGGGAGCACGGCCGTCGTCGACCCGCAACGGGATGTGGAGAAGTACGTCCAGGTCGCCGGCGGCCTCGGGCTCCGGCTCCAGTACGCCCTGGACACCCACCTGCACGCCGATTTCGTCTCCGGCGCTCGCGAACTGGCGGCGCTGCTCGGGCTCAGAGTAGGGGCGAGCGCCGAGGCGCAGCTAGCCTACGAGCACCTGCCCCTGCGCGAGGGCGACACGCTGGCCTTGGGCGAACTCAGCCTGGGGGTGCTGGCCACACCGGGCCACTCGCCGGAGCACATCAGTTTCACAGTGAGTGGACCGAAGCAGAGCGCGCCCGCGGCGGTTTTCACCGGAGGCGCCCTGATCGTCGGCGGCGCCGCCCGCACCGACCTGCTCGGCCATGAACACGCCGCGCCGCTCGCCCGCCGGCTCTACCACACCCTGCACCACAAACTGCTCACGCTGCCCGAGGCCGTGAACGTTTATCCCACTCACGGCGCCGGCTCGTTCTGCATCGCGCCCACGTCGCCGGACCGCGTGACCACGATCGGGCGGGAGCGGACCGCGAACCGCCTGGCCCGGGCGCGGGACGAAGACGAATTCGTGGCGCTGGCCCTGGAGGGCCTGCCCTCCTATCCAACCTATTTCAAGGAGCTCCGTCCGGTCAACCAGCGCGGCCCGAGGGTGCTCGGCGGCCTGCCGGCGTTGCCGCCGCTGACTCCCGCGGCGCTGCGCGACTGGTGGGCGCAGGGCGGCGCTGTCCTGGACGTGCGCCCGGCGCGCCTCTTCGCCGACGGACACCTCCCCGGCGCTTACGGCATCGCCCTCGAGACGCCGCTCATCACCTGGGCCGGCTGGCTGATCCCCTTTGGCACGCCGCTGGTCCTGGTGGCGGATAGCGAGGCCGAACGACAGGAAGCCGTGCGCCAACTGATCCGCATCGGCTACGACGACTTGCGCGGCTACCTGGCGGGCGGTCTGGCGGCCTGGACCGAGGCCGGGCTGCCGGTAGAGCGCGTCCAGTCCATTGATGTGGCCGAGCTGCGCCGGCAATTGGAGCGTGGAAAAGGCCCCATCGTGCTCGACGTCCGGCAAGACGACGAGTGGCTGGCGGGTCACATCCCTGGCGCCGTACACATTGAGAATGGCCGCCTAGCCTACGCCGATCTGCTCCTGCCTCCGGACCGGCCGATCGCCGTCCACTGCCAGCACCGCAACCGCTCGACGGCCGGCCTCGCCGTCCTGGCGCGGCGCGGCTTCCGCAACCTGATGCTGGTGGAGGGCGGCTTCGCCGCCTGGACCCAGGCTGGCTTCCCGGTCGAGCGGGGTGTATGACCAGGCTTGGGCTGCGGGCCAACTGGCGGCAGTTCACGCTGCTGGTCGTGGTCAATGCCTTCGTCGGGGCGACGGTCGGGCTGGAGCGCACCATCGTCCCCTTGATTGCTGAGGCTGACTTCGGCCTGGCATCGAAAACGATCACGCTCGCGTTCATCGTCAGCTTTGGCGTCGTCAAAGCGCTGGCGAACCTGTTCGCGGGCCGGCTCTCAGACCGGATTGGGCGCAAGGGCATCCTGGTGGCCGGCTGGCTGTTCGGCCTGCCCGTGCCGCTTCTGATCATCTTCGCCCCGAGCTGGGGATGGGTGGTCCTGGCCAATGTGCTGCTCGGCATCAACCAGGGCCTGTGCTGGTCCACCACTGTGATCATGAAGATTGACCTGGTGGGATCCCGGCAGCGCGGGCTGGCGATGGGGTTGAACGAGTTCGCGGGCTACCTGGCCGTCTCGCTCTCGGCGCTGGCGACCGGCTACCTGGCGGCGACCTACGGCCTGCGACCGGCGCCGTTTCTGCCCGGGATCGCATTCGCCCTGTTGGGTCTCGGCCTATCGGCCTTCTTCGTCCGTGAGACGCATTCGCACGCGCGTCGCGAGGCTCGCGGCGAAGTGGTTCGGCCCCAATTCCAGACGCTTGAGGCTTCGAGCCAGCTCTCCTTTACGCAGATCCTGCTGCTGACCAGTTGGAAAGACCGCGCCCTGTTTGCGGTCAGCCAGGCCGGCCTGGTCAACAACTTGAATGACGGTATGGTGTGGGGCCTGGTGCCCATCTTGCTCGCCGGCGCCGGCCTGCCGGTTGAGCAAATCGCCTTAATCGCAGCGACCTATCCAGGGGTGTGGGGGATCAGCCAACTGCTGACCGGGGCGCTCAGCGACCGGTGGGGGCGCAAGCGGCTGATCGTGGCCGGGATGTGGGTTCAGGCGGCCGGGATCGGGCTGTTCGTGGTCGGCACAAGCTTAAGGTGGTGGCTGGCCGGTTCTATACTCCTGGGCCTCGGCACAGCGCTGGTGTATCCGACCTTGCTCGCGGCGGTTTCCGATGTGGCGCATCCAGAGTGGCGGGCCTCGGCAGTGGGCGTGTACCGGCTCTGGCGCGATGGGGGTTACGCAGTGGGGGCCCTGCTTTCGGGAGTCCTGGCCGATGCCTTTGGGCTGTCGGCTGCCATCGCTACAATTGGCCTGCTCACTTTCCTGTCAGGCGTGGTCGTGGCCGGAGTCATGTATGAGACCCTCACCATCCGCAAGTCCTGAGATGACCGACTGGCGCGGCGACAACCGATGACTCCCGCCGGCTTTCCGGGCGTCTCCTTGCGCAATCGCCCGACTCGGCGCCGACCCTCAGGACCGAGATGATCTCCGGCTGCAGAAGGCGGCGCTGCCCGCCTTCACCCGCAAGCAGACCACGCTTTTCTGGACAGCGGACCCGGCCTGCGCCTCGCTGCCAAAGCAGGAACGTGCTACCGGGGCCTGAGCGCCCCCCTGGGCATCTTGGTTATACTTGCCTCAGCCGGCGTTCCGCTGCCGGGCTGGAGGGTTGCCATGCCTGATGGGGATCAGCGCGCCGCCCTGCGGGTGGTGCTGCCATATACACTGGTGGCCGTCATTTGGCTTTTGTTCTCCGACGCCGCCCTGCTCAGGTTGACCGCCGACGCTGCGCTGGTCAGCCGATTGCAGAGCGCCAAAGGGCTGCTGTTCGTGGCGGTCACAGCCGGCCTGCTGTTCGCTCTACTTCTCCGCGAATTGCGGCGCCGGCGCGCGATCGAGGATGCGCTCCGCGCCAGTGAAGCCCGCTTCCGGGCCTTCTTCGAGCACGCGCCAGTGTATTGCTACATGGTCGCGCCCAACGGCCTGATCCTGGACGTCAACGCGGCGGCCTGCGCGGCGCTGGGATACTCGCGCACGGAGCTGGTCGGCGCCCCGGTCAGCCACCTGTACGCGCCGGCCGCCCGCGCCAAAGCTCAGGCAGTCTTCGAGCGCTGGCGGGCGACCGGGCGGGTGCTGAATGAAGAACTGAGCCTGCAGACCAGGCTCGGGGCCGAGCGCGTCGTGCTGCTCAGCGCCGAGGCCGTGCGCGACGCGGCCGGCCAGGTCCTGTACGCGGTTTTCGTCCAGCGCGACATCACGGACCGGGCGCAGACTGAGGCGGCCCTGCGATACGCCAACGCCGCGCTGCGCGCCAGCGAGGAGCGCCTGGCGCGCGTGGTGGAGACGGCGCCGGACGGCCTCATCATCGTGGATGCCGCCGGCCAGATCACGTTCGCCAATGCGGCGGCGGAGAGGATCCTGGGCCTGACGCGCAGCGCCCTGACCGAGCGGCAGTACGACGATCCGGCCTGGCGGATCACGGCCGTGGACGGCGGCCCCTTTCCGCCGGAGGCGCTGCCCTTTGCCCAGGTGATGGCCACCGGCAGGGTGATCACAGGCGTCGAGCACGCCATCGAGCATCCGGACGGCCGGCGCGTAATCCTGACGATCAACGCCGCGCCGCTGCGCGAGTCCGGCGACGCGATCAGCGGCGTCGTGGCAGTCATCAACGACATCACCGAGCGCAGGCAAGTGGAGACGGCGCTGCGCGAGAGCGAGGCGAAGTTCCGGCACGTCTTCGAGGCCGCGAATGTCGGGAAATCCATCACCCTTCCCACGGGCGAAATCTTCGTCAACCAGGCATTCGCCGACATGCTCGGCTACAGCCGGGACGAACTGGCGAGCAAGACCTGGCAGGCGGTGACCCCGCCCGACGAGATCGATTCCATTCAGGCCATCCTGGCGCCACTCCTGAACGGCGAGAAGGACGCCGCCCGGTTCAGCAAACGCTATGTCCGCAAGGATGGCTCGTTCCTCTGGGCCGATGTCAGCGTCGCCATCCAGCGAGGCCCGGATGGCCGGCCGCTCCACTTCATCACGACGATCGTTGATATCACTGAACAGAGGCGCGCCCAGGAAGCCCTGCGCGAGAGCGAACAGAGGTATGCCTGGATTTTTGAAAAAGCCCCGTTTGCGGCCTCGCTCTCCCGACTCCCCGACGGGGCCATCGAGCAAGTCAACGAGGAGTTCGAACGCCTGTTTGGCTATTCCCGCCAGGAGGTGCTCGGCCGCACCTCCCTCGCTCTGGGGATGCACCCCGATCCGGAGGCGCGCCTGCGAGCGGCTGCTCAAGTCCGGGAACAGGGGTACGGGCGCAGGGTCGAGATGGCGCTGCGGACGAAATCCGGCGCGGTGCGGGACTTCCTGGTCAACACGGATTTTGTGGAGATTGGGGCAAAGTCATTCGTTCTCCTGACAGCCCAGGATGTCACCGAGCGCAAACGGATGGAGGCGGAACTGCGCCGGTCGGAGGAACGCTTTTCTAAGGTCTTCGCCGCCAGCCCGGCGGGGATCACCATCACGCGCATCGCCGATGGAATGTTTGTCGACGCGAATGAGGCGTTTTGCGGGATGTTCGAGTTCAGCCGGGCCGAGGTGATTGGGCGGACCTCCACTGAGCTGAAGATGTGGACGCCTGAAGCGCGCGCCCGGCTGATCCAGGCGCAACTCGCCTCGGGGGGCCTGCGGGATTTTGAGCTCCAGGCGCGGTCCAAAACAGGCCGGTTGATCACCGTCTTGTTCTCCTCGGTGCCGATACAATTGGAAGGCGAAACCCATCACGTCACAACCATGATTGACATCACCGAGCGAAAACAGGCGGAGGAGACCGTCCGTTATCAGGCAAACCTGCTGGAAAACATCTCTGATGCCGTCATCTCCACCGGCCCGGACTTTGTGATCCGCAGTTGGAATAGAGGCGCCGAGTTGGTCTATGGCTGGCCAGCGGCGGACGTGATCGGCAGACCGGCCGGCGAGGTCATCCCAAGCGCATATCCCAACGATGATGCCGCGCGGGTATTCGCGCATTTCCAGGAGCAGGGTTTTTGGAAAGGCGAGGTCGTTCAGCGGCGCAAGGATGGCGCGCCGCTCGCGATACTGTCTTCTGTGACGCTCATCCGCGATGCGGCCGGCCGCCCGAACGGTGTGGTCGCCGTCAACCGGGATATCACGGACCTCAAACAGGCGCAGGCCGCCTTGCGCGAGAGCGAGGAGCGCTATCGCAACCTGCTCGAGGTCGCCCCGGTGGGCATCGCCGTCCACTCAGAGGGCAAGCTGGTCTTCACCAACCCGGCCGGCGCGCGGCTGCTGGGCGCCGCGTCGCCGGAACAACTGATCGGCAAGCCCGTCTTGGAGATCATTCATCCGGACGGATTGGAAGCAGCGCCGGCCCGCATCCAGCGTATGCTGGCCGGCGAGCAGGAGCCGTACCCGGTCGAGGATGTCTTTGTCCGGTTGGACGGCACGCCCGTGGAGGTGGAGGTGATGGCCACACCCCTGAAATACGAGGGGAAACCGGCGGTCCAGATGATCGTCAGCGATATCACCGAGCGCAAGAAGGCGCAGGACGCGCTGCGCCAACTCAACGCCGAACTAGAGCAGCGCGTGGCCGAGCGGACGGCCGCGCTGAAGGCCCAATACCAGCGCCAGGCGACCCTGGAGGAGCGCCAGCGCCTGGCTCGCGACCTGCACGACGTGGTCAGCCAGACCCTGTTCTCGGCCAGCGTCATCGCCGAGACCTTGCCGCGGCTGTGGGAGCGCAGCCCGGATCAGGTCCGCCGGGGCCTGGACGAGCTGCACCGCCTGACGCGTGGCGCGCTGGCCGAGATGCGCGCCCTGTTGCTAGAACTGCGCCCGGAGGCCCTGGCGCAGACCAATCTGGCCGACCTCCTGCGGCAATTGGCCAGCGCTCTGGCCGGCCGCACCGACCTGGAGCTGACCCTGGCTATCGAGCCGGCGCCGGCTCTGCCGGGCGAGGTGCGCCTGGGGCTGTACCGGATAGCGCAGGAGGCCCTGAACAACGTGGTCAACCATGCCCGCGCCCGCCGGGTGGAGATTGCGTTGGCGGCGCTGGGCGACGGGGTGAGCCTGGCCATCCGCGATGACGGGCAGGGCTTCGACCCAGATACCGTACGGCCGGGCCGGCTGGGCCTGGGCATCCTGGGCGAGCGGGCGGCCGCTATCGGCGCAACGCTGGCGATCTCCAGCGCGCCCGGCGCGGGGACTGAGATCAGCGTCGCCTGGCCGGGGGAAAGCTAAAATGACCACCGCTCCGATTCGCATTCTCCTGGTTGATGACCACCTGATGGTGCGGCGCGGCCTGGCCGTAATGCTGCAAGCCTTCGACGACCTGGCCCTGGTGGGCGAGGCCGCGACGGGGGCGGAAGCCCTGCGGCTGTGCGCCGAGCGCCAGCCAGACGTGGTGCTGATGGACCTGCAGCTGCCGGACATGATGGGCGTGGAGGTCACCCGCGCCCTACGGACCGCGCATCCCACAGTCCAGGTCGTGGCGCTGACCAGCTTCCGGGACGAAGCCTGGGTCCAGGCCGCGCTCCAGGCCGGCGCCATTGGCTATCTGCTCAAGGATGTGTCCATCGACGCCCTGGCGGCCGCCATCCGCGCCGCGCACGCCGGCCGGCCCACCCTGGCTCTGGAAGCCACCCAGGCCCTCATCCACGCCGCCACCCGGCCAGCGCCGCCCGGCCACGACCTGACCGAGCGCGAGCGCGCGGTGCTGGCGCTGCTGGTGGAGGGTTTGGACAACGTCGCCATCGCCGAGCGCCTGGGCGTCAGCCGGGCCACGGTCAAGACTCACGTCAGCAACCTGCTCTCCAAGCTGGGCGCCGCCAGCCGCACTGAGGCCGCCGCCTTGGCGCTCAAGCACAAGCTCATCCCCGGCGAGTAACGCCGCTTGACCCGGCGGGTCAGCCTGGCCGCCGGTGAGCCAGCCCTGCGTTTGGGGCCTCCTGGTCCCAACTTCTCCCCCATCTGGCCGAGGCCGATTTCACCGATTTGGTTACCGACAAATCGGCTGGCTGCCTGCTGCCGATTCACCTCGACTGCCGTAGAGTGAAGCCAACCCGGAGACCGGCCGCCAAACCGGGGCCGGCCGTTCAACACAACAGCTGACTTTCTGACCATGAGCACCAGCCTGCCCGAACTTAATCAACCACCGGCCGCCCACATCCGCCTCCTGATCGTGGACGACCACCCTGGCGTGCGTCAGGGCCTGACAATGATGCTGCAGGCCTTCGACGATCTGCAGTTGGTAGGGCAGGCGGCGGACGGGGAGGCGGCGCTGCAGGCCTATGCCGAGGCCCGGCCGGACGTGGTGCTGATGGACCTGCTGATGCCCGTCATGGATGGCCTGACGGCTATCCGGGCGTTGCGGGCCGAGTATCCGGCGGCGCGCGTAATCGCCCTGACCAGCTACTTGGAAGAATCGATCGTGACCGCGGCTTTGGCAGCCGGCGCGTGCCGCTGTCTCGGGAAGCACGTCTCCATCGACGAACTGGCGGACACCATCCGCGCAGCGGCAGCCATATGACGGGCCACGGCCAGCCCGGTCCCGGGCACAACCCTTTAGCCAGTCAGGCGTCGGCCGGCGTGCATTCTGATCAGCGGGGGTGGCGGCCTGCCTGACTGGGGCAGGCGCTAACCAGGGTGAGAACCATGATGAGCAGACCTTTTGCCAGGCTCCAAATCCGCATTTTCCTGTTGGTGCTCCTGGCAGCCCTGCCACTGCTGATTGTGGGCATCGCCCTGCACCAGAGGCCAGCACGCGGCTCGGCCAACGGGGCCTGGCTCAGCCTGGCCGCCTGGGCGGTTGCGTGGTTCATCGGTCCAGGCCTGGCCGCCTGGCTGGGGGGACGCTGGCTGGGGATCCAGTCGGCCGACCTTTACCGGACCCTGTTCGACCAGGCCGGCGACGGTTTCTTCGTGGCCGACGCGGCCGGCCGCTATACGGACGTCAACGCCAGCGGCTGCCGCCTACTGGGGTACATGCCCGCCGAGCTGACACAGCTAACCATCTCCAATCTGGTGCCGGCGGACGAGCAGCAGCGGGCGCCGCTGCGTCTGGGCGAACTGGCCCCAGGCCGGCCTTTGACCACCGAGCGCTGGCTGCTGCGCCGGGACGGCTCCCGGCTGCCGGTTGAGATCTCGGCGGCTCGTCTGCCGGACGGGACCTTGCTGGGGATCGTGCGCGACATCACCGAGCGCCGCGAGGCGGAGCAGGCTCTGCGCGCTTCGGAGGCGCGCTATCGCCTGCTCTTCGAACGCAACCCCCACCCGATGTGGGTCTACGATCTGGAGACGCTCGCCTTTTTGGCCGTCAACGACGCGGCCGTGGCGCATTACGGGTATAGCCGGGAGGAGTTCCTGGCTCTGACCATTAAGGACATCTGCCCGGCCGAGGATGTGCCGGCCCTGCTGCGTAACGTGGCCGCCACCGGCGAGGGCCTGGAGGCGGCCCGCGTGTGGCGCCACCGGCTCAAGGACGGCGCGCTCATCGACGTCGAGATCACGTCCCACACCCTGCCGGCCAACGGCCACCGATCCAGGCTAGTGCTGGCCCATGATGTAACCGCCCGCCGGAAGGCCGAGGTTGCGCTGCGTGATTCGGAGCGCTTCGCCCGCGCTACCGTGGACGCGCTCTCGGCCCATCTGGCCATTCTGGACGAAAGGGGCGTGATCCTGGCCGTCAATCGCGCCTGGCGGATGTTCGCCGACGCCAACCACCCGACCCCGGAGGCTGTGTGCCAGGGCGCGAACTACCTGGCCGCCTGCGACACGGCTGTCGGCCCAGACTCCGCCGAAGCCGCCGTGATGGCGGCCGGCCTGCGCGCCGTTATCGTCGGCCAGCAGCGCGAGTTCGCCCTGGAGTACCCGTGCCACGCCCCGGATGAGCGGCGCTGGTTCATCGCCCGCGTCACCCGCTTCGAGGGCGACGGCCCGGTGCGGGTGGTGGTGGCGCACGAAAACATCACGGCCCGCAAGCTGGCCGAGGACGCGCGGCAGCAGAGCGACGCCCAGTATCGCCGGCTGGCCGAGAACGCCCAGGACCTGATCTACCGCTACCAGTTTTTGCCCGAGCGCGGCTTCACCTACGTCAGCCCGTCCGCAACGGCCCTCATGGGCTACACTCCCGAGGAACACTACGCAGACCCAGACCTGGGCTTCAAGCTGGTTCACCCGGATGACCGGCCGCTTCTAGAAATGGTCGCGCGCGGCGAGATCGCCTTTGAGCAACCGCTGACCTTGCGCTGGGTGCGTCGGGATGGGAGCGTCATCTGGACCGAACAGCGCAGTACGCCAGTTTTTGACCAGGCCGGCCGGTTGGTCGCCATTGAGGGAATCGCGCGCGACGTGAGCGAGCGGATGCGGGCTGAGCAGACCCTGCGCGCCAAGACCGAAGAACTGGACCGTTACTTCACGGCCAGCCCGGACCTGTTATGCATCGCCGACACCGACGGCCGCTTCCGGCGCTTGAACCCGGAATGGGAGCGGACCCTGGGCTATCCGCTGACGGAGCTGGAGGGGCGGCGTTTTCTGGACCTGATCCACCCGGACGACCTGGACGCGACTGTGGCCGCAGTCGGCCGGCTGTCCGGGCAGGCCGAGGTGCGCAATTTCATCAACCGCTGCCGCTGCCAGGACGGCTCGTACCGCTGGCTGGAGTGGCGCTCCTATCCCCAAGGCGAGCTCATCTACGCCGTGGCGCGCGACATCACGGAGCAGAGACACGCCGCCGAGCAAATCCGCCTGCAGGCGGCGGCGCTGGAGGCCGCCGCCAACGGCATCGTCATCACCGATCGCGCTGGCACGATTGAATGGGTCAACCCGGCTTTCACGGTCCTGACCGGGCACACGCGCGAAGAAAGTCTGGGCCGTAACCCGCGCGAGCTGGTGCGCTCCGGCCGACACAGCCGGGACTTCTACCGGAATTTGTGGGACACCATCCTGGCCGGCCAGGTCTGGCGCGGTGAACTCGTCAACCGCCGCAAGGATGGCAGCCTGTATACCGAGGAGCAGACCATCACGCCGGTGCGGGACGAGCAGGCCGAGATCACGCACTTCGTCGCCATCAAGCAGGACATCACCGCGCGCAAGCAGCACGAGCGCGAGTTGGAAATCGTGGCCGCCGTGAGCGCGGCCCTGCGCGCGGCCCAGAACCGCGCCAAGATGGCGCCGGTTATCCTCGACCAATTGATCTTGCTGCTGGAGGTGGAGGGCGCGGCGCTGGAAGTCCTCGACGCCAACGGCGGTGAGGCCATCATCGAACTGGGCCATGGAGCCTGGGAGTCGCTCACCGGTCAGCGCATCCCGGCCGGCGCCGGGCTGACCCGCCAGGTGCTGGAAAGCGGTCGGCCGTATCTGAACAACAACGTCCGGGATGATCCACGCCTCTACCTGCCCGACCTGACCGACGGCTGCCAGGCTGTCGCCGGCGCCCCGCTGATGGCGAGCGGACAGGTGACGGGTTTGCTCTGGATCGGCAGCGGGCGCCCGCTGACTCAGCACGACCTGCGCCTGCTGACCGCCGTCGGCGATATCGCCGCCAACGCCCTGCACCGGGCGGAGCTGCATGAGCAGACCCGGCGCCGGGCGGACGAGTTCGCGGCCCTCTACGCCGCGGCGCGCGAGGTAGCTGCGCAGCCAAGCCTGGACTGGCTGCTGGAGACCGTGATCATCCATGCCCTGGACCTGCTCTCATCCGCCGGCGCGCTGGTCGCCCTGTGCGACCCGGTCAGCGACGAGCTGGAGATCGCGGCTGTGCGCGGCCTGCCGATCACTCCGGGCCGTCGCTTGCAGCGCGGCGAAGGAGTGGTAGGCCGCATTGCCCGCACCTGGAAGCCGCTGATCCTGGACGACTGCCAGGCCTGGGCTGACCGGTCGCCGCACATGGAGGCCGCCAACCTGAGCGCCGCCGTAGGCGTGCCGCTGATCTCCGGCGGCGCCTTAATCGGCGTCCTGCTGCTGGCCGAGACTGGCGCCGCCGGCCGCCGGTACACCGCGGCCGAGGCGGATTTGCTGGAACTGCTCGCCAGCCACGCCGCCAGCGCCATTCACAGCTTCCAGGTGCGCGACGAGGCCCAGCAGCGGGCGGACCAGTTGGCCCTGCTGTATGACGCCGGCCTGGCGCTGAACGGCACCCTGGAACCACATAGTCAGCTTGAATACCTGGCCAAAGTCGCGGGCCAGGCCTTGCGGGCCGACGTGGTCGAATTCTTCCGATCGGATCCAACGACCGGAGTGCTGGGCTTCGACATGCACATGGGCTACCAGGCCGCGGCCCACACCGGCCTGAGGGAGCATGCCTCCCACTTAGTGAGCGAGCGCGGCCTGGCGGGGACGGTGGCGCAGACCCGCCTGCCGCTCAACGTGCCGGACCTGCTGGCCGATCCGCGCTACATGCGGGTGGACCCGGAGCTCCGCTCCGGCCTGTGGGTGCCCGTCCAGCACCAGGGCCGGCTGCGCGGCGTCCTGGGCGTCCTCAGCCGCCGGCTGAAGGCGTTCACGGAGCAAGATGAACGGCTGCTGCTGCTCTTCGCCAACCAGACGGCCGTCGCCATCCAGAACGCGCACTTGCTTGCCGAGACCGAGCGCCGGCTGTGCCAGGTGCAGGCCCTCCGCCAGATTGACGTCGCCATCGCCTCCAACCTGGAGCTGCGCCCGGTGTTGAACATCCTGCTGGACCAGACCCTGGCGCAGCTCGGCGTGGACGCGGCTGCCGTCCTGCTCTACAACCAGCACGAACACGTGTTGGAGCACGCCGCCAGCCGTGGCTTCCGGTCGCCCGCCATCGAGCGCTCGCGCTTGCCGCTCGGCCGTGGGCCGGCCGGGCGCGCTGCCCAGGCCCAGCAGCGGGTCCTGATCCGAGACCTGTCCCACTCCATCGAGCAGCTCTTGCGGGCGGAAGCGTTGGCGGCCGACGGTTTCGCGGCCTACTGCGCCGAGCCGTTGATATTCCGCGGCCAGATCAAGGGCGTGCTGGAGGTTTTCCAGCGCCAGCCGCTTGATCCCAGTGAAGAATGGTTGGGTTACCTGGAGACCCTGGCCGGGCAAGCCGCCCTGGCCGTGGAAAATGTCGGGCTGTTCGACGAATTGCAGCGCTCGAATGCCGAGCTGACCCAGGCCTACGACGCCACTATCGAGGGCTGGTCGCGGGCGCTGGACCTGCGCGACCAGGAGACCGAGGGCCACTCCCGACGGGTGACGGAAATGACGGTGACGCTGGCCCGCGCCCTGGGTGTAAGCCCAGCCGAAATGACCCACGTGCGGCGCGGGGCGCTGCTGCACGACATCGGCAAGATGGGGGTGCCGGATGCCATTCTGCACAAAGCCGGTCCCCTGACCGACGACGAGTGGGCTGTCATGCGGACCCATCCGACGCTCGCCTTTGAGATGCTGTCGCCCATCGCCTTCCTGCGGCCAGCGCTGGACATCCCCTATTGCCATCACGAGAAATGGGATGGCACCGGCTACCCGCGTGGGCTACACGGCGAGCAGATCCCCCTGGCCGCGCGCCTGTTCGCGGTGGTGGATGTTTACGACGCCTTGACCAATGACCGGCCCTACCGCCCGGCCTGGCCGGCCGAACGGGTCCGGCGCTTCATCCAGGATCAGGCCGGCACGCACTTCGATCCCAATGTTGCCGCGGCTTTCCTGCGCCTGCTGGAGATGGAGGAGGCCGATGCGTGATGCTCATCGACGACTGGCCAAAAGAGCCCGGTGCGGCTCGGAGGCGCTTTGCGACCTGCGCTTCGAGAACCATCCGCACCCGTTGTGGATTGGCAGGGTGACCAATTGGAGGCGTTCCGGTTCGCCGGGAATAACTTTCGCACAGTATGCAGGCAGTCGTCGTTGATCCTCAACGTGGCCTCGGGAGCCTGCTGCCTGGCGACCGCGGTGGACCCCCACTGTTTCTCGCTGCTGTATGCGAGGCAGTTGACCGGTGGCGGCTCCGTTCAGGGCGTAGCGTATTATGAGCGCGCCGGCGCCCTGTTCCAGGCCCTGGGTAATCGCGGCGGCCTGGTCTCCAGCCTGATGATGTGCTCTACGCGCGGCGCCGATTACCTGGGCCGGACAGCCGTGCCTGCGCCCAGCCGGCTGTCAGACCGCTTGCGCGATGACGAAGAGGCCCTGCAAAAACTAGTAGACCGTCAAGCTGAATTGCATGGATAAAGCCGTTGCAGGCGCTTGAGAATCCGCCGCGCTTCGGCGGGCGTGAAGGCTTCGTACAACGAAGCGGGACGATGCGTGTTCAGGTTGTCCAGCACCACCCGGATCACGTCAGCTTCGGGATAACGCTCGTCGGCCAGCCACTTCATCTGTTGCGCGAAGTCCCGTTGCGTGCGCTGGTCAGTCACTTCGACATGCCGCCAGCCGGCGGCCGGCTCGACGAACATAAACTGGTTACAGGTGCCATTTCGCCGGTACTCATAGTCGTAGCGCTCGGGTTGCCCCGGCTGGGCCGGCAGCGGCTGGCGGATCTCAGCGATCAACTGGGTCGGAACTTCATCAAAACACATCACCGGCCGCGCCGGATCGTAGGGTTCGGCGTACAGCTCCAGGACATCTTCCATCGCGGCCACAAACTCGGCGCTCACTTCGGGCAGGCACCATTGCTCTTGCCGCCCGGGCTGGAGTTCGTTTTTTTTAGCACCTGGCGCACGGTTTCAGGCGAAATCTTGCCCGTGAACCCCAGCGCCACCACCCGCTCGGCCAACAACCGCAACGTCCAGCGGGCGTGCCCTGCCGGCGGGGTGCTGCAGGCTTCGGCCATCAAGCGCGCGGTCTGTTTCCCATCCAATTTGCACTTCTGCCCCGGACGTGGATCGTCGTTCAACGCCCGCGGCAACTCGCCCGCCACAAAGCGCTTCCGGACGCGTTCCACGCATGGCCGGCTGACCTTCAAGGCGGCGACGATGGCCGCATCGGTGGCGCCCTCAGCCGCGTGGAGCAGGATCTGGGCGCGCTTCATCTTGCGGGCGCGCACGGTGCCTTTGCTGGTCAAGGCCAGCAGTTCTTCACGTTCAGCCGGGCTCAGGTCGACAATATATCGTTTCTTGGGCATCGCTTGGGTCTCCTTGACCCTCAGCGGTGCAAGTTTCAGTCCATTCTAATCAGGTGGACGGTCTACGAGAGCTGAATCCATATAGGCAAACCCATTGGTGAAGGGTTGTCCGTTCGTGTTCGGCGCGAACGGATCCAGCGGGGCGTTGAGGATCTGGACCCCGGAGTCGATCTGGCGCAGAGCCCGGCTGACGTCAATCAAAAAGCGCGCATAGGCGGCGGGGTCCGCACGGCCACCCCGCTCGTCGCCATGATTCGGCTCGTTGCCCACGATGATGTAATACGGGGCGTCGGGCAGCCTCAATGAGGCCAGAAAGGTCGCGTACTGCTGCGCGATTGCGGTATAGCCGCCATCGGGATCTGGCGCAGAGGCGACCCACATGTTGGCTCGCGGTCAAAAGTCGTGGGCAGCCGGACAATGAGCGTCAGGTCCCATCGAGCGCAGAGGTCGATCAGGGTTTGCCAGCGTCCCACATCGAGATCGTCGGCCCGGATCAATTCGGTGACATAGCCGCCTTCAACAGCCAGCCGGCGCGCATACTCCAAATGTTCGGGCCAGAGTGAGACCGGCCAGGTGTTGCGTCCATCGTCGAGCAGCAGACAGCAGATGAATACCGCGTTTGTTAGGAGCGTGGGTGACTGCGGGCGAAGCCGGTCCGGGCGGGAGGACAGCGGTTGGGCGAGCGCTGGAGGTCGGCGTCGCGCCGGATTGCGCGCACGCGATGAGGCAATAAGCAAGACACAGCGCCATCCACCCCAAACGGGCCATTGCTCCGTGACACTCCGCTGGTGCTAAGGCTACAACGAAAGCCGGGCAACCAACAAGGTAAAGGCCTTTGCGAAACTGCGCCTTCTCGACGTCAGAGTCAGCACTGGCGTCGGCTGACAGCTGTCCTCCGCGAGGTCCGTGGACGCTAACCGCCTGCCGGGCAGCAGCAGGTCGAGATAGTCGGTGTACGCATCGCCGCGCCCGGCGCCCGTCTGCTCGCGTCCCAGCCGCCGGCCGGCGTCAGCCAGTAGTGGGCGCCGCCAGCCGCCAGGCCCTCGTCCGGCAGCACGTACTCGGTCGCGACATCATCAAAGATCATGCGCAGGATGGGCAACAGGCTGCCGGTGGTGAGCACGCGCCGGAAGGTCCGTCGAATCACCGTTTTCCCGGGGGCCTGATTGAGCGCGGCCAGATGCTGTTGATAGCGTTGGATAAGCATGCTCTGGGTGGCCATCGCGAATGCCCGACATCACGCCGGTGCCAGCACCAATCATGCCCGGGGATCGGGCGCCAGCGCGGCCAATTGGCCGGTTTCGCGTTGCTTGCGCCAGGTGGTCAGGTGGGACGAGTACAGGCCTTCCCGGCGCAGCAGCGCGCCGAGTTCGCCTTCGGCGCAGCGATCAGCG
>DAOUAB010000115.1:0-18926 GCA_034434015.1 Anaerolineales bacterium | reverse complement strand
CAGGCGGTCACCTCACAGCCGATAGCGCGCGCCACCTCGGCCAGCGATTGATAGGCCGGGGCCAGCGCCACCACGTGGTCGCCGGGCTCCAGCAGCGTGTGCATGGCCAGGAAGATGGCCTCCTCCGGCGCGGCCAGCAGCACGTCGTCGGCGCGGACGGCCTGATAGAGGCTCGCGATCTCGGCGCGCAGGCGCGGGTGGCCCTGGGACTCGGTGTAGCCCAGGCCGAGGCGGTCCCACAGCGCGCGGCTCTCGGCGTCGGCCAGGCCGAGCAGCTCGGCCAGGCGCAGGCCCTCGCAATCCGAGGCGCTCAGCAGATGGCGGACGGTGAATTCGTAGCGGGCGAAGTAGCGTTCGAGTTTAAAGGGCGCGGGGAGTGGCATGCGCCCATCATAACTCATCCGGGCCGGGATGGCGCCGCGCACCGTCCCGGCCCGTCTGCGGATGTCACGAGCGGCGCGGCCGGAGCAACGCCTGGACCAGGAAGATTACGCCCATGGCGATGAGCAGCAGCGGCCAGAGCTGGCCGACGATTGCCAGGCCGCCCAGGAACGAGCCGAAGAGGCTGAACATCACCAGCCCGCTGAAGATCGTCCAGCCGCCGCCGATCAGGGCGCCGCGCACCCGCCCCCGCAGCACGCCGGCCAGGATGAGGCCGACGCCCACGAAGACCGGGATCAGGGTCCAGGCGTAGGCCCAGCTCTCCCAATTGCCCGTCAGATTCTGCCAGTACAGCAGCCCGCCGATCCCGCCGACGAGGCAGGCCGGGATCGCCCAGCCGGGCGTCCACGTGATCAGGCCGGCGACCAGCATCAGGACGCCCGCGCCGACGATGGACAGCGGCCAGGTCGCGCGCCCGTAGGCGATCGCGCGCACGGCCGGCGCCAATTCCACCGCCAGGAACCACGCGCCCAGCGCGATCAGGATCAGGGCGAAACTCAAACTGGCTCGACGACCGCTGTCCATACGCCCTCCGGGTTATTTGTCGCCGCGGTGACGCACGCTGCCCAGCCCGGAGATGCTCTCGCGGACCGACGGCGACCCGTAGTATTCCACCGAGCCCGCCCCGCTGATGCGGACGTCCAGGCTCTCGCGCGCCCAGACCGTAGCGCTGCCGGCGCCGCTGACGCGCACCTCGGCGGCCTGGCTCTCCAGGTCCTCGGCCTCATAACCGCCGAAGCCGCTCAACGTCACCGCCTGCCGGCCCGTCCGCCCGGAGGCCTCCACCCGGCCCGCGCCGCTCAACGTGTAGCTCAGTTGGTCGAAGTCGAGGTCGCGCAGGTCCAGGTTGCCGGCGCCGCTCAGGGTGACGTCCAGGCGCTCGCCGGTCAGGCCGGCGGCCTCGATGTTGCCGGCGCCGGAGTGGGCGATGCGGTTCAGCGTCTTGACGGTCAGAGTATAGCGGATGGCGCGGGTCGCGATGAGGTTGAACGGCCCCTCGTCGCGCAGGCCGATGGTCAACGCGCCGTCGCGGACCTCGGTCGTGATCAGGTCGAGCAGGTTGTCGTCGCCTTCGATGACGAGCGACTCGGTCTCGCCCGGCCGGATGGTCAGCTCGCCGACGCCCGCGAAGCGCACGGCGTCGAAGTCGCTGACCTCGCGGGTCTGCGTCACGATATTGCCGGAGCCGCGCACGCCGGGGCCGAAGGCGGCCGGCCCGAACCACCAGCGCTCGTCGCCGCGCGTCAGCCCGAGCTGCGGGGCGAAGACGACGGCGGCGACGCCGAGGCCGACGGTGACCAGCGCGATCAGGGCGCTGGCCAGCGGCCAGCGGCGGCCGACCAGGATGTCCAGGCCGAGGGCGATGAGCAGCAGCGGCCACAGGCGCAGCAGCGCGAACAGGTTGGCGCCGGAGATGATGTTGAAGTTGCCCAGCAGCCAGAGCACGCCGACGGCGATCAACACCAGGGGCCAGAAGATCGAACGGTAACGGGGACGAGAGTCAGACATGGGAGTCTCCCAAATGAGTGTCTACTGATGAGATTGAACCTGTTCCGGCGCCGGCGGCTCGGGCTCAGGGGCCGGGGGCGGAACCGTTGCCGGCGCCGACGGCATCGCCGCCGGCCCGCCCAGGCGCGGCAGCAGCCCGCTGCGCGTCGCCAGCAGGTACAGGCCCACGCCGATGAGCAGGACCGGGAACACCAGCTGGCTCGCGTCCCGGGCGCCGAAGAGGCCGGCCCCCAGCTCGAAGATCGAGCCGAAGATGACGAACAGCACGAAGCCGACCGCCGCCACGCGCAGGCCGGACTGGCGCCGCTCGGCCTCGCCCGTCCACCATCCCATGATGAACAGCCCCACGCCGACCGCGATGACGATGAACGTCCAGCCGTAGGCCCAGCTCTCCCAGCGGCCGGTCAGGGTCTGGAAGAAGAGCACCAGGCCGATCATGGTGATGATGCTGCCGGGGATGGCCAGCCCGCCGGCCGATTTGCCGCCGGCGACCATGCCGGCGAAGAACAGCGCGCCGAAGGCGAGCACCGCGAACGGCCACAGGTAACGCCAGGCGCTGAAGTTGAAGAACTGGCCGAGCAGGAACAGCACGCCCAGCCCGATCAGGACGACGCCGGCCAGCGCGCCCCCGGCGCGGGAACTACGGTTGGTCATGGTCCGCCTCCGTTTCAGGAGCGCCGGCCGCCGGCGCCTCCACCTTCTCGACCACGATCGTCAGGTTCGCGGCCAGCGCCGCGATCGCGCCGATAGCGGCCCAGACCGGCAGCAACACCGCGCCCACCACGCCCAGCGTCAGCGGGACTTCGATCAGGGTCTGGCCGGCCTCGTTCTTGATGATGATGCGCCGGACGTTCCCGGCGTGCAGGATCTCACGCAGCTTGGCCACGACGGCTTCGCCCGTGACCTGGAACTCCTCGGTGCGGCTCGTTTCGCTCATGTCAGGCCTCCTGGCAAGCTCAGGCCGCCGCCGGCGGGTTGGCATCCGGCGCGGCGGGCGCGGCCTCGCCGCGCGGCATGATCAGCCACAGCACCAGGTAGATCAGCACGCCGTGGCCGGCGCCCAGGGCCAGCAGCACGAAAATCAGGCGCACGACCGTCGGGTCGAGGCCCAGGAATTCGGCCAGGCCGCCGCACACGCCTGCGATCATCGTCTGCGCCTGGCTCCGGTAAAGTTTGCGGTTCATAATGTCTCCCTGGCCCAGGAACAAGGGGCCGTTCAGACAACATTACGCACTCCGGCAGGCCGGGTTGCGGACCGGTTGGCGTGCACCCTTAAACGGCGTTGGGGCGTATGGCGGTACGCCCCAACGGGAAGGTGACCGGCTTTGGCGGCGTGGACTTCGTGCGGCCCCGGTCAGGGCGTCACGATGGTGACCACCAGGGTGTAGTTCGATGTCCCGGACGCCACGGCGACCGTGATCAGGTAGTCCTGATTCGCGGGCAGCGTGCCGGTCCACTTGCGGCTCTCGTTCTCCAGCCGCTTGAGCGGCTGGCCGTCGGAGACGCCCTGCGCGGCGAAATTGGCCTTGTTGTCCGGCGAGATGACCTCGACCGTCATCTGCTGGCCTTTCAGGGCGCGCAGGACATAGGTCTTGCGGGCCGGGGCCGTGACCGTGCCCTGGACCGAGCCGGAGACCGCGCCGCGCGCGAACGCGATGCGCTCGGGGGCCGCCGTGGCGGTCGGGGTAGCGGTGGGCGTCGGGCCGCTGGTGGGCGTCTTGGTGGGCGTGGCGCTCGCCGAGGCCGGGATGCACAGCACCTGGCCGGCGTAGATCTTGTCCGCGTTCGCCAGGTTGTTGGCCCTGGCGATCCGGTCCCAGGTGAGGTTGTACTTGAGCCCGATCCGGTACAGGGTCTCGCCGCGCTGCACGGTGTGATAGGCGCGGCAGTCGGCGGCGGCGGCCGGCGCGGCTGAGAACGCGCTCAGGCCGATGAGCGGCAGCGCCAGCGCCAGGGCGACCAGCGCGTTTACGGCGCGGCGCAACGCCAGCGAGCGGGAAAACGTGTGCGCGACCATGACAAACCTCCAGTTTGATCCGCCCGGGATTCTTGGTGGCCGGGCCGCGCCGGCGGGCAGGCGGGCCGGGTTTTCTGTTCCTCATTGCCGTAGACGCCGGCCGCCGGCCCGCCGTTGCATCGGCGGCGCAAGTTCCGCCCTAAGAAATAAAAAGCCTCCGACTAAAGTCGGAGGCCGCAGCCGGCCGGGATCTTGGGCCGCAGATGGCGCGGATGGCTGCGCCTTCCGAATCGCCCGCGCCGGGCCATCACCCCTCCAGCGCCAGCGGCGTGCCCTCCAGCAGCTCCCGGACAATCACGTCCGCCTGGCGCCCGCGCAGCTCGGACTCAGGCCGCACGATCAGGCGATGGGCCAGCGTGGCCGGCGCCAGCGCCTTGAGATCGTCCGGCAGCACATGGTCGCGCCCGCGCACGGCCGCCAGCGCCTGGCCGGTCTTGAACAGCGCCAGGCTGGCGCGCGGGCTCGCGCCAAGGACCAGGTCCGGGTGCGCGCGGGTGGCGTTCACCAAACGGATCACGTAATCCTGGAGCGTCTCGTCGATGTGGACGTCCCACACCTGCCGCTGCAGCTCGAGCAGGGCCTGGCTATCCGCGACCGGCGTCAGGCGCGCGATGGGGTGTTCGCGGCGCAGGTTGAGCAGGATCTGCTTCTCGTCGGCGGGGGCGGGATAGCCGAGCGACAGGCGCATCAAAAAGCGGTCCAGCTGCGCCTCCGGCAGCGGGAAGGTGCCTTCGTACTCGATCGGGTTCTGCGTCGCCAAAACCAGGAACGGCCGCGGCAGCGCCCGGCTGACGCCGTCCACCGTCACCTGCTGCTCCTGCATGGCCTCCAGCAGCGCGCTCTGCGTGCGCGGCGTGGCGCGGTTGATCTCGTCCGCCAGCAGCACGTTGACAAAGACCGGGCCGGGCCGGAACTCGAACTGGGCCGTCTGCTGGTTATAGACCGAGACGCCGGTGACGTCGTTGGGCAGCAGGTCCGGCGTGCATTGCAGCCGCTTGAACTGCCCGCCGACGCTCACGGCCAGGGCGCGCGCCAGCATGGTCTTGCCGACGCCGGGCACGTCCTCCAGCAGCACATGGCCCTCGCACAGCAGCGCCACCATCAGCAATTCGATGACGTCGCGCTTGCCGACGATGACGCGTTCCACGTTCTCGATCACGCGCGCCGCCAGGTCCTGGGCAGGGTGCATGGGGCCTCAGGGACGCCGCCCGAACAGGGTCTCCAGCCCGTGCGGCAGGTCGTCCCGCCAGGCTGTGTAGTTGTGGCCGGCGTTGATTTCGCGGTAGGTCACGCCGGCGGCCTTGGGCTCCACCAGCGCGCGCAGCCGGCGGTTGGCGTCGAGCAGCCACTCGTAGCGGCCGACGTCCATCCACAGCCGGATCGGCAGGCGCGGCTCGTAGCGGATCAGGTCCCAGACGACGAACGGGTGGCCTTCGATGACGAACGCCCCGGACTGGCTGAGCACACGGCCAAAGAGGTGCGGCACGCGCAGGCCCGTATAGAGGGCCATCAGACCGCCGAGCGACGCGCCCAGCACGCCGTGGACGCCGGGCTGCTCGGCGGCGTCGATCAGGTTGAGGCGCGCCCGGGCGGCCGGCAGCACGACATAGAGCAGGAAGGCCAGGGTCGCCTCGCTGCAGGCGTACTCGATCAGGCGCGCGCGGCTGTTCTCGATCAGCGCCAGGGCCACCGGCTGTATGCGGCCCTGCGCGATCAGGTTGTCCACCAGCACAGGCAGGCGGGCCCGGCGCAGGTAGTCCTGGCCGTCGAAGACCACCAGCAGCGGGCACGGGTCCGGCGTGGGCGGCTGGTAGAAATGGACCGTGCGCCGTCCGCCAGCCTGGAGCCGGCCGGCGGGCAGCACGGCGCGCGTTAGCGCGCCCGCCGGCACACCGCGCGCGCGCCGAACCAGGGGCGTCGGCGCCGCCCCCGGCATATAGAAGAAGTGGTTGAGCTCGCCCAGGCCGTTGCCTGTGACGCGCGGGTTGAGCGGGTCCGGCACGCGGCGGCCGTCGCGCAGCCAGGCGTATTCGATGTAGGCGTCGGGCGGCAGTTCCAGAGTGTGCGCCCACAAGCTGGGGCCGATCCGGCGCGGCGCCACCGGCGCCTGGCCCTCGCGCCCCCAATGGATGAAATCGCCGATCAGGCCTGGCGCCGTCCGGCCGCGCCACAGCAGCGTGGCCCGTCCGCCCTCGATGACGGGCGCGCCCTCGGCCCGCGCACGGCGCAACAGGGCCTCGGCCCGCGTCTCACGCGTCGTCCTGGTCATACCTCCCTCAGCGCACCGGCTGGAGCTGCCACAGGTAGATCCCGTACGCCGGCACCTCCGGCAACGGCTGGAAGTCCGCGAAGCCGCCGGACGGGCTGGCCTCCAGCAGCGCGGCCGGCGCGCCGCCGTACAGCGGCGCCAGTTGCTGCGCGCCGACCAGCGGCCCAGCGGCCAGGTCCAGCGTGTAATCCTCCACCGGCGCCTGGCCCAGGTTGATCAGCACCAGCACGGCCTCGGACCGGCTGGCGCGCACCAGGGCGTACAGGCCGGGCCGGCTGGCCTCGACGAGATAGGTCTCGCCGACGCGCAGCGCGGCGTGCGTACTGCGGAGCCGGATCAGGTCCCGGTAGAGCGACAGGAGCGAGGCCGGGTCCGCGGTCTGGGCCGCCACGTTCTTCTCGGCGTAGTCGGCGTTGACGCGCTCCCAGGGCGCGGCGGCGGACGTGAAACCGGCGTTGGCCTCGGCCGACCATTGCATCGGCGCGCGGATCAGCTCGTCCGGCTTCTCGCCCAGCATCCCGATTTCCTCGCCGTAATACAGGAAGGGCGCGCCCGGCGCGGTCAGCAGCATGGCCGCCGCGCTCCGGGCCTGGTCCACGTTCCCGCGCAACACCGACATGACCCGGTTCTGGTCGTGGTTGGCCAGGAACGGCGCGAACTGGCCGGGCCGAAAGACGCCCAGGTCCTGCTCGAGCGTGAGCAGGGCCTGCGCCGCGCGGCCCGAGCGCGCGCTCTGCAGGAAACCGTAGGCCAGATCGAAGCTGAAGGCCAGGTCCAGCCCGTCGCCCTGGACGTAGTCGTCCACGCGCAGGCTGCTGTCCCAGACTTCGCCGATCATCAGCGCCTGGGGGTTCACGCCTTTGTAGAACGGCCGGAACTCGCGCAGCCACGCGAACGTGGCGTCGACGTGCTCCACGGTCGTGCCGTCTTCATAGAGATGCTTGATGGCGTCGATGCGGAAGCCGTCCACGCCGACGTCTTCCAGCCAGAAGCGGGCCACATCCCGCATCTGCTCGGTGACGGCCGGGTTGGCGTAGTTCAGGTCCGGCATCTCGCTCCAGAAACGGCCATAGTAGAACTCGCCGGTCCCCTTGCGGTGCCAGCCCTGCGAGGTCGGCGGGTCGGCCGACCAGACGTACCAGTCGCGGTATTCGGAGGCCGGGTCCTGGGCGGCCTGGAACCACGGGTGCCGGGAGGAGGTATGGTTCGGCACCCAGTCAATGAGCACGCGGATGCCGCGCCGGTGGGCTTCGTCGAGCAGGCGGCGGAAGTCGTCCAGCGTGCCGTATTGCGGGTTGACGGCGTAGTAATCCAGCACGTCGTAGCCGTGGTAGGACGGCGACGGGTGGATGGGCATCAGCCACAGGCCGGTCACGCCCAGGTCGGCCGTGGTGGTCGGGTCGCCGTCGTTGAGGTAGTCCAGGCGGCTGATCAGGCCGTTGAAGTCGCCGATGCCGTCGCCGTCCGAGTCCTGGAAGCTGCGGACGAAGATTTCGTAGAAGACCGTATCGTTCCACCACGGCAGGCCGTCGGTGCCGGCCGGAAGTCCGGCGCCGAGTGGTTGCACGGGGACGGCCACCGCCGGCGCGCGCGTGGGCGCGGGCGCCGCGGTGGGCGGCGCAGCGGGGCGGGTCGCCGACGCAATCGGGTCCGGGCTGTTCGGCGGCGGCGTGGCCGCCGGCCCGCAGGCGGCCAGCAGCAGCGCGGCGGCCAGGCCCATATTCCTGAGCGCAGACCTGAGATTAATCACCGACCCTCTCCTGGAGGCGAGTCCCTGACGATTTCCGTTGGCCCACGCCGTAAGCGGCTCGCCGGGGCCCGGTCGGACGATCGTCGGGCGTGAACTCAACCGGAAACCGTCCCGAGCGAAGCGCGCCGCGGCCGGGACAGACACAATCAGACAAGGCGGCTTGCGCCGCCTTGCTGTCCGCAATCACGTTGACGGCGCGGAGACGCCGGCGCGGTCCGCCATCCGTTCTAATCCGTTTGTCCGTCCACCAGCCTGGCCGTTGTTCACTCCTTCACGCCGCCGGACGTCAGGCCGCCGACAATCTGGCGTTGCAGGGCCATATAGATGACGGCCACCGGCAGCGCCACGATGATGGCCATCGCGCTGAAGCGGTTCCAGGGGATGTTCTGCGCGTACTGGCCGGTCATATTGTAGAGCGTCATCGAGAGCGTGTAATCCTGGGGCTTGCTCAGGAACAGCCAGGCCATGGCGAACTCCTGCCAGTGGCCCATAAAGCCCAGGAAGAAGGTGACGGCCAGCTGCGGCATGGCCAGCGGCAGCACGATCTGGAAGAAGACGCGGTTGGCGTCGGCGCCGTCGATCTTGGCCGCCTCTTCCAGCTCCTTGGGGATGGTGTCCAGGTAGCCTTTCAGGTTCCAGACCGCGAAGGGCAACGCGCCGGCCGTCATGGCGATGCCGACGCCCAGGAGCGAATCGCGCAGGTTGAAGAGCAGCTTGCCGGAGCCGGCCGCGCACTGCAGGAAGCCCAGGCCGGCGTCGCCGCAGTCGAAGATGCGGACGCTGTTCATCAGCAGGTAGAGCGGCGTCGCCAGGCCGACGCCCGGCATCAGCAACGGCACGAAGACCAGGATCATCAGGAACTGGCGCCCGGCAAACTTGAAGCGCGAGAAGGCGTAGGCGGCGGAGACGGCGATCAGCAGCGAGACCGCGCCGACGCCGAACGACAGCACGGTGCTGTTGCGCAGCAGCTCGATAAACGTGACCGGGTTGGCCGTCGGGCGCTCCAGCACCTGCTGGAAAGCGACCAGCGAGAACTCGGTCGGGATGAGCTGCAGGGTGGACGGGCGCGTGGTCTGCGAGCTGAAGGCCAGGGTCACCACGTACATGATCGGGAACATCACCTCGGCCAGGATGACCAGGCAGAGCAGCTGCAGCAGGAGCTGGCGCCAGAGCGGCAGGGCGCGCCCGCCCTTCTCGTTGGAGGTGTTGAGGTTGAGCAGCCGGACGAGCGGGTTGGAGGACTGGGAAGGTTGGGTTGCGGCCGCCATGTTACGCCTCCGTGTAGCTCTCGGTCGCGCGCGTGATGCGGTTGGTGATCAGGAAGATCGTCGTGGAGACGAAGAACACGATCACGGCGAAGGCCGCCGCCGCCCCGAACAGGCGCAGGTTGCGCACCAGGTCATAGGCGAAGGTCACCAGGATCTCGGTGGAGCGCGCCGGGCCGCCGCCGGTCATGAAGTAGACGAAATTGAACAGGTTGAACGAGAGCGTGAAGCCGTAGACGGCGGCCGGGATCATGGCCGGGCGCAGCATCGGCACGGTGATGTTGAAGAACTGCTGCGCGCCGGAGGCGCCGTCGATGGAGGCGGCCTCGTACAGGTCCTTGGGGATGCTCTGCAGCGCGCCGGTCGCCACCAGGGTCATAAACGGCCAGCCCAGCCAGAAGTTGGCGATCATCATGGCATAGTAGGCCAGCGGCAGCGGCACGCCCGGCAGCAGGAACGGGATGGGCGGGTCGAACTCGGCCAGCCAGCGGATACGCACCGGGTCGGTCGAGCCCAGGAACGCGGCGACCGAGGTCAGGAACTGGTTCATGGCCCCGTACTGCTCGTCGAAGATATTGCGCCAGACGGTGGCGACGACGAGCGGCGGCACGACCACGGGCAGGATATACAGGGCGCGGTAGATACCCTTGCCCCACAGGCCCTGGGTGTTGAGCAGCACGGCGATCAGCACGCCGGCCGGCACGTGGACCAGGACGTTGGTGATCGCCCACCACAGGTTATAGACCAGCACCCGGAAGAACTCGAAGTTCTGGACCGGCAGCCCGCCGGTGATGATCTTGACGTAGTTGTCCAGGCCGATCCACTGCAGGTCCGGCGAGGCCAGGCCCCGGAGCAGGTGCTTGGTTTCGAAATTCGTAAACGAGATGATGACCTGGTAGATCAGGGGATAGAACGTGATCACGGCCATGACGGCGAAGGCCGGCACCAGATACAGATAGGCCAGGTTATTCTGGTTGGCGGCGCTCTGCGCCTTCTTGGCTCTGGCGACAGACAGGGTAGCCATACGCGTTTCACCTCTCCGAGTGGTTCAAGGGCCGGCCACCAAAGGACAGGAGCGAGCGGCTGAGGCCGGCTCGCTCCTGTTGCACAGCTCCTAGCTCATAGGCTCAACCGGGACGCGGTCTGGCCGGTTCGGCGAACCTTACGGCTTGTTGGCGTTCTCGGTCGCCGTCTTCACGAAGTCGGCCGGGGCGACGCCCTTCTCGAAGATCTCGCTGTCGCCGCAGAAGTTGGCCCAGTACTTGCCCATCTGCGGGACCTGCGGGCGGACGTAGGCCGTCTCGAAGGCCGTGACGAAGCCCTGGATGAGCGGGTCGGTCACCGTGACGTCCGTGCGCGCCGGGACGTGGCCGGCTTCGTTCATCATGAGCGTTTGCGCGTCGGCGTTGGTCAGGTACAGAGCCAGCTCGATGGCCGCTTCCTGGTTGGGGCTGTTCGGGTTGATGTAGTACCCGTCCACGCCCAGCAGCGGGTTGGCCGGGCCGCCGGGGCCCTCGGGCAGCGGGACCACGCCCAGGTTGTCGCCCAGGGCGGTCTTGTAGTCGCCCAGCGCCCAGTTGCCGTTGGTGGTCATGGCGACCTTGCCCTCGCGGAACGGAGCGGCGGCGTCGCCGTCGGTCTTGGGCAGGCCCTTCTCGACCATGATCTGGTACAGTTCATTCAGGTAGGCGAAGGCGTCGGCGACGCCGCCCTGGTCGGCCACGAAGTTCCACTGGTCGTCGAAGATCCGGCCGCCGAAGGCGCCGTAGAAGCCCCAGTGGTGGTAGCAGCCGATGCTGACGCTGGCGGGCGTGTCGCTCTCCAGCAGGGCCTTCAGCTCGTCGGTGGTGGCCGGCGGCGTGGGCAGCATAGACTTGTTGTAGTACAGGGCCACCGCCTTGAGAGACTCCGGCACGCCGTAGATGCGGCCGTCCAGGCTCATGCCGTCAACCGACAGCGGCGTGTAGTCGCCGAGCTTGCCGGCCACCAGGTCGGTGATGTCGGCGATCAGGCCGGCGCGGGCGTCATCGCCCAGCGAGTCGTTCGGGGCGATGAACATATCGGGGCCGCCGCCGGCGGCGACGTCGGTGCGGTACTTGTTGAAGATGTCGTTGAACGGGATCTGCAGGACGTTGATCTTGAGGTGCGGCAGATCGGCCTGCGCCTGCTCGACCAGCTTGGTCATCGCCGTCTCTTCGGCGGAGCCGGTGCCGTAGGCGTGCCAGAAGGTCACTTCCACCGGCTCGGCTGCCGGGGCCGCGGTCGGCTCGGGGGCCTTGGTCGGCTCGGGGGCCGCCGTGTCCGCCGCCGGAGCGGTGGTGGGCGCCGGGGCGCTGGTGGGGGCCTGGGTGGCCGCGGGACCGCAGGCCGCCAGGACGAGTGCGACGATGGCGAACACGCTCATCGCCGTCCATAGCTTCTTCGTCATTGTTCGTTCTCCTCCAATATGGTCGTAAACACGAAACGGTCAGGTCGGGATGGAGTCTACGGGTTGTCTGGCTGGGCGACCACCTCCTTTCATGACTCGAGATCGTGTGCGCGCCGGCCGGTGCCGGAGCAGGCTCTGAAAGGCGCTGTCCAGCGCCTGGGACACCGCCCCAAGGACCGTCGCATAGCGGCCGAGGGCCGCCCGCTCGATGCGCGTCGCCTGGAGCGACGCCCGCAGACTGCGGTGCGCGACGGCCTCGCGGATAGGATTCAGCAAGATGTCGCCGGCCTCCGCCACCCGCCCGCCGATCAGGACCAGGCCGGGGTTGAGCAGGTTGATCAGGCTGGCCAGCGCGCTGCCGATGTGCCGGCCGGCGTCGTTGAGCAGCTGCTGGCTGACCGCGTCGCCGGCCTGCGCCGCCAGGGCGACATCCCGCGCGGTCAACTCAGGGCCGGCGCTGTGCTCCGCCAGGCTGGTGCGCTGCCCGGCCAGGATGGCCAGCCGCGCCCGCTGGGCGATGGCCCGGCCGCCGGCCATGGCCTCCAGGCAACCGTAGTTGCCGCACTTGCACGGCGGGCCGTCCTGGCTGATGGTGACGTGCCCGATCTCGCCGGCCGTGCCGACGACGCCGTGATACAGGCGGCCATCCAGCAGCAGGCCGCAACCGATCCCGGTGCCGATCTTGATGAAGGCCAGGTTGGCCTCGCCGCGTCCGGCGCCAAACGCCCACTCGCCCAGGGCGCCCAGGTCGGCGTCATTGTCCACCAGCGCCGGCCGCGCCCAGCGCGCTTGAAAGAATTCGCGGATGGGATACCCATCCCAGCCGGGCATCAACGGGGGCGAAGAGACCATCCCCCTGGCAGCAATCACGGGTCCGGGCACGCCGACCCCGATCGCCAGGAGTCGCTCGCGGGCGGCCGCTTCCCGCCCCAGGACGGCCTCCACCTCCTGCCCGATCCGCGGCAGGCAGGCGTCCGGCCCGTGGGCAATATCGAATGAGACTTCGGCTTCGTAAAGGATTTTACCGCAAAGATCGGCCAGCACCACCAGAACATGCGAGGCGCCGATGTCGATCCCGACGACGCGCCCGGCCTCCGGGTTGATCCGCAGCACGATCGGGCGGCGGCCGCCCCGTGAAACTCCCGAGCCCCGCTCCACCACCAGGCCGGACGCGATCAGGGTGTCGACGATCGTCGAAACCGTCGCCCGGCTGACCCCGAGCGCCTGCGCAATCTCCACCCGCGAGACGCCGTCCGACGCCTGGCGAATAAGACCCAGGACGCTATCTTTGTTAGGTTGATTTACAATTAGGCGATGGTCTTCAGCCACGATCGGGTCATTTTCGGGCCTCAAGCCGGCCCAAACTGGCGATCATCCGTCGTTCAGCCGCCGATCATCCTATACAGTCTCCGGCCTTTTGTCAATACACAAAACAAAGTTTCGCTTAAAATATTGCGGGCTTGATTGACGCGCTTATGAAAGCGTGCAATAATTCCTTGCGTTATCCAATTTCATCGACCCCTCGCTATCCTTAGAAAGGAGGAGGTGGTGTCCCATATGAGTACGAGTTTTAGTCTCAGCGCCGGGGCGCCCCTCCGCAATTCATAGGAACGCCCCGGCGCTAACAAAAGGCCGTCCCTGACCGGGGCGGCCTTTTGTCGTGTATAAGGTTGAGCGAGACGCGCCAGGTATGCGCGTAGCGGCGGCCCGGCGGGTCGTCGCTACGCCCGGCGTTTCACAGCCAGCAGCGACAGGAATTCAAACGCCAGGTTGGCGGCCAGGATGGCCGTGATGCCGCCGTGGTCGAACGGCGGGCTGACCTCCACCAGGTCGAACCCCACCAGATCCAGGCCGCGCAGGCCGCGCACCAGCCGCTGCAATTCGTAACTCGTGAAGCCGCCGATCTCCGGCGTGCCCGTCCCGGGCGCGAAGGCCGGGTCGGCGGCGTCGATGTCCAGGGTCACGTACACCGGCCCGCGGGCGACCGCGTGGATCGCGCGCACGACGGCCGGCAGGCCCATCTCGGCCGCTTCGTCCATCGTGATCACGCGCAGGCCGAGGTCCCGCGCCGCCTGCCAGTCGGCGGGGCCGCTGGTGGAGCCGCGCAGCCCCACCTGGATACAGCGCCCCGGGTCGATCAATTTCTCCTCCAGCGCGCGCCGGAACGGCGTGCCGTGGCTATAGGGCCGCCCGCCGAACTCGCTCTCCCACGTGTCCGGGTGCGAGTCGAAATGCACCAGCCCCAGCGGCCCGAACTTGCGGGCGTGGGCGCGCAGCAGCGGCAGGCTGACGGAGTGATCGCCGCCCAGCGCCAGCACGGTCGCCCCGGCCTCCAAAAGGGCGCCCACCTCGGCTTCGATGTTCTGCATCGTGTCCACGATGGACGGCGGGATCACGTCCACGTCGCCGTAGTCCACGACGTTCAGCACATCCAGCGGGCGGACGGCGAACGGGTTGTGATAGCCCCACAGCAGGAGCGAGGCCTCCCGGATCTGGCGCGGCCCGAAGCGCGCGCCGCTGCGGTGGGAGGTGCCGCCGTCGAACGGCACGCCGACGACGGCCACGTCGACGCCGGTCAGGTCGCGCGTGGCCGGGCGGCGCATGAACGTGGTGATGCCGGCGAAGGGCTGCAGGTCGGCGCCATAAGCAGAACCGGTCATTCAGTAGACCTCCAGGCCGTGCGCGTCCAGGAGCGCGGCGTCGGCCAGCACCTGGGCGGTCGGGCCGTCGGCCACCACCCGCCCCTGGTCCATCACCACCGTGCGCGGGAAGACCTCGCCCACCAGGCGCAGATCATGGGTGGAGACGAGCATGGTCTGCGGCAGGTCGCGCAGCAACTGGATCAGGCCGCGCCGCGCGCGCGGGTCCAGGCCGGCCGACGGCTCGTCCAGCACCAGGATGTCCGGGTCCATCGACAGCACGGTGGCGATGGCGATGCGCTTCTTCTCGCCCACGCTCAGGTGATGCGAGACCCGCTGGGCGTACGCGCTCATGCCGACCGCGGCCAGGGCGCGCTCGACGCGCTCGCGCACCTCCGCCTCCGGCAGCCCCATGTGCAGCGGCCCAAACGCCACGTCCTCGAAGACCGTGGGCGAGAACAGCTGGTCGTCGGGGTCCTGAAACACCAGGCCAACGGCGGCGCGCACTTTGCCGAGCGTCTCCCGGCGGATGGGCAGGCCGCACACGATCACCTCGCCTGCGCCGGCCTGCAGGATGCCGTTCAGGTGCAGCATCAGCGTGCTCTTGCCGGCGCCGTTCGGCCCCACCAGCGCCACCTTCTCGCCCGGCGCGACGCTCAGCGCGACGCCGCGCAGGGCGGCGTGCCCGTCCGGGTAGTTGAACTGCAGGTCGCGAACTTCAATGGTATGGTGCATGCCGTCACGCAAACACGAACCCGATCAGGGCCGTCATCGCCAGGAAGGTCACCCAGCCGGCCAGCGCGTACCGATCCGTATCCGTCATCACCGGCGACGCCAGGGTCTTCAACTCCCCCTGGAAGCCGCGCGCCAGCATCGCGTTGTAGATGCGCTCGCTGCGCTCGAAGGCGCGCAGCGCCAGGTTGCCGACCATGCCGCCGGCCACCTGGCCGCGCCAGACCAGGCCCCCGCCGCTGCGACGCGGGTCGGCGCCTTCGGCCGAGCGGGCCGCCCGGGCGCGCTGCAGGCGCAGCGACTCGTCGGCCAACACGAACAGGTAGCGGTACATGAACGAGATAATGCTCACCAGCGGGCGCGGCACGCGCAGCTCACGCAGGGCCCAGAGCAGGTCCGGGAAAGCCGTGGTGACGGCCATCAGGATGGCCGCCTGGACGGAGACCCAGGATTTGACCATGACGCTGACGAAGCGCAGCGCGCCCTCGACGCTCACCGTCAGCCCCGCAATCTGCGTCAGCGGCTCGCCGCGCACCGTGAACGGCAGGGTGATGGCCGCCAGCGCGAACGGCAAAGCCACGAACGAGCGCCGCAGCGCGTAGGTCACGCCCAGGCGCGAGCCCCAGGCCGCCGCCAGGGTGGCCCCGAACAGCAGCGCGTAGGACAGCCAGGCGCCGGGCGGCAGGATCGTGGCGACAAAAATGAACAGGAGGGTGGCCAGGACCTTGACCCGCGGGTCGAGCGTATGCAGGCGGCTCGACCCGCGGCGATAATGGTCCGCCAGGTCAATGTGCATCATGCCGGGTCGGGACTATGGGGAGACGCGGCCGGTCGTGTTTCCGCGACCGGCTGCGTCTCCACGGTTACGACGTTTCCGCCTTGCGGCCCTGGACCCGCGCAATCAGGAAGGTCGCGCCGAAGACGATCAGGGTGCCCAGGACGACGGCCAGGATGCCGGAAATGAGCGGGTCGCTGATGAAGGGCAGCGTGTAGTCCGGGAAGAGATTGTAGACCGGATCGAGCGCCCGCTCCAGGAAGCCGGTGTCCTCGGCCACGCGCTCCAGACCGTCCGGGTCCGGGCTGGCGGCGAAGGAGAAGGCCGCCACCACCAGCGCGATCGCCAGACCCACGCCGACCCAGCCGGCGCTGGCCTTACCGGGCGCCGCCTCGCCAATGCCCAGCAGGTCGCGGCGCGTGGCGTAAATGAAGGCCAGGGCGCCGACGGTGATGATGGCCTCGCCCAGGCCGATCAGAGCATGGACTCCCGCCATCGCCGGCAGCGCAATCCCCAGCGGCGACGTGCCGGAGACCGCCAGCTGGATGGCCGTCGCGATCGCGCCGACCATCACCGAGAGCCAGGCCCCGACAGCGCCCGCCGCCAGCAGGCTGTTGCGCCCCTCCCCCAGCAGCCGGCGCATGAGCGCGTAAACGAAATAGCCGGTGAAGGCTGTCAGCACACCCATGTTCAGGATGTTCCAGCCCATCACCAGCAGCCCGCCGTCCTGGAAGATCAGGGCCTGAATGGCGATCACGCTGGTCATGATCAGCACGGCCGCCCACGGGCCCATGATGATGGCCGCCAGCGCGCCGCCCAGCAGATGGCCCGACGTGCCGCCCGCCACCGGGAAGTTGATGGCCTGGGCGGCGAAGATGAAGGCGGCCAGCACGCCCATCAACGGGATCTGTTTGTCGCCGAGCTGGCCGCGCGTCTGGCGCAGGGCGTACGCCACCGCCGCCACCAGCAACACCCAGCCGACGATGGACACGGGCGTCGAGAGGAAGCCGTCGGGGATGTGGAGTTGAACAGGCTTGAACAGCATGGGACCTCCTGGAAAACGGGTGATCAGGTGAAAGCGAATGGCGAGCCGATCCTTCTCTCAACCCCGGGCGGCGCGGCGTCCGCCGGCCTGGCGGCAGTGCGGGCACAGGCCGGACAGGGTCAGGTGGTCCATGTCCACGCTGAAGCCCTGTTTGCGCCCGACCTCGGCAAAGAAGGCCTTAACCAGGTCACCGTGAAGTTGTATCACGGCGCCGCAACTGCGGCAGACCAGATGATGATGGGGCTCCGCGCCGGCAATTTCGTAAACGGTCTGACGGCCGATGTGAGCCGCCACCACCAGACGCATCTCGCACAGGAAATCCAGGTTGCGGTAGACGGTGGCGCGGTTAACGGCCGGCGATTTGGCCTGCACCCGGCTGTAAATCGAGTCCGGGGTGACGTGCCCGCCCAGCTCACAGATCGCATCCAGGATCATCTGGCGCTGCGGCGTCAACCGAAAGCCCTGCGCCCGGATGCGCTCGGCATAGTCGGAGGTCGTATGCGTCATAGCATTATATTGCTTTTGCGAAGATTTGCAGAAATAATTGTACCTCAAAACGGCCTGGAGCCTGGACCTTCGAGGAGCCGTAACGTTACAGGCCGGGCGGGGACTCTACGGATCGGGGTCGCAGTCCGGCGTCGGAGGCGAAGCCGGGGTGCACAACGTGCCCGGCTGGACCTGCACCACCTCGAACGCGCTGCCGGGCACGGTCTTGATCTGGTTGAGGTCGTCATTATCCCAGCGCGCGTCGGCGGCGCCGGTGATATACCAGGTGGAGCCGTTGTCGGCCACGATCAGGCCGTAGCGCTGCATGGCCTCCAGGATCACGCGCGACTGCCCGCTGAACGCGCTCAGATCGTAGCCGGCCTTCAGGCGCAGGCGCAGGCCCATCGGCGGCGCGTTGGGATTGCGATTGCTGGAGGCCCAGTGGCGGGCCGGCTTGACGTAGGCCTGCTGGGAGGACTGGACCGTGACGCGCAGCGCGTGGCGGATGGCGCCCGCGGCCACCTCGTCGTAGCGGACCAGGCCGGGCAGGATCGGCAGGCCGGCGGCGTCGGCCGAGGTCCAGCCGGCCGGGCGCAGGGCGTTGGAGTTCAGATCAAAGATCGCGCCGGAGTCGGCTTCCCAGAAACCGGACTGCGGGAAGGCGCGATACAACTCATACAGCCGGCACTCCCCGGAACGCACCGCCAGCACATGCCGGTCGCTGCCGCCTTCAATGGGGGCGTTCAACGGGATGGGGTAAGGGCCGGGATCGCTCTGATCGCCGTAGGCCGTAAAATTGACCGGGACCCCCGGCTCGCCGGCCGGGACGACGATATACGGGATGCCGTACAGCTCGCCGGTGCCCTCATCCGAGCCGAAGTCCGGGTGCAGGTAGGTGCGCGACTGGAGGAGATAACTGATGTAATGATTCGAGTTTGGATCGACCGGGTCCTGAGAGACATCGCGGTTCCAGGCGCTGTCGGCCGGGAAGACCGCGCAGCCGCCGATGACGGGGGCGCCGGTATTCTGCATGATCACCGGCAGGTAAATGAGCGGCCCGGCCGCGCTGACCCCAAGCGTGAAGCCCACCAGCAGGAGGAGCAGGAGCGCATAACTAAACCGGCGCATGAGGGACTCCTTTAGAACCTGTCTCTAAACCTCAGCAGAGGCGTCGCCGACGGCACTGCCGTCGGCTATCGGGCGGGTTTAGAGATAAGCTCTTAGTTTTATGAGGACACATGCTTTTGCCGCGGATTACGCCGCTTAGCGCGGATTGCAACGATGTTTATCCGCGCAATCCGTGAAAGCCGCGGCCACAACCAGGCCGCAGTGTAACCTCCGTCGCCGCCCGGTACAATTACGCCATGTCTTCAGCACCTCACACCTGGCGGCTCGACGCGCACGGCCTGCACCCCGTCATCTTGGAGCCGCCCCCGCCCACCCTGGACGCCGTCTCCGCGCGCCTGCCCGGCGGCGTCTATACCACCTTCCGGACTTACGCGAACCGGACGCGCGTGGTCGGCCTGAACGCGCACCTGGACCGTCTGGAGGATTCGGCGGCCCGGCTCGG
>DAOUAB010000114.1:0-30149 GCA_034434015.1 Anaerolineales bacterium | reverse complement strand
GACGCCGCCCTGCGCCGGCCGGAGCTGTTTCGGGCCATCGTGCTCATCGATCCCGTGATCTTCCGGCAGCGTTTCCTCTGGCTGTGGGAGACCGTGAAAGGCCTGGGCCTGGGCGATCGCCTGCACCCGCTGATCTCGGGCGCGCTGCGCCGCCGCCGCCTCTTCCCCGGCGCGGACGAGATGTTCGCGCGCTATCGCCGCGCGCCGGTCTTCAGCCGCATCGACGACCGCGGCCTGCGCGCCTACGTGGACGCGCTCGCCCGGCCGCGGGCCGACGGCCAGGTGGAACTGGCTTATCCGCCGGAGTGGGAGGCCGCCATCTACCGCCACGGCCCGCTCAACCTGTGGGACCGCATGCCGCGGCTCAGGGTTCCGCTGCTGGTGATCTACGGCGCCGAGTCGGATACGTTCCGGGCTCCGGCCGTGCGCAAGATGCAGCGCCTGATCCCGCACGCGCGATTCCAGTCGGTGCCGGGCGCCGGCCATCTGGTGCCGCTGGAGAAGCCGGCCGAGGTGGCCGGGGCGATCCTCGCCTTCCTGCAAGACCGCTGACGCGCGGACCGCCAGCTTGCACGCTCCCCGGCGGTGTGGCATAATCCCCCCAATCGAATCAACTTAAAGGCGACGACGGAAACGAGTAGGCCGCCGCGAACCGACAGCGAGTCCGGGCCAGGTGTGAGCCGGACCGGGGAGCGTGGTCGAAAATCCTTCTCGAGCCGCAGGATGAAAGCCGCAGGCGAGTAGTCCGCGCCGGGGCCGCCCCCCGTGATCAACGCGCAGGCGTGTTAGCGCCTGACCGAGCGACCGGCCGCCGGCCGGTCAGCAGGGTGGTACCACGGGTGTCCTGACTCCCGTCCCTGGGTGGGGCGGGAGTTTTCGTTTCTCTCACCGCATGACGCCGATGACCGAACTGCTTTACCAATTCGACGCCTACCTGAAGGAGTTCGACGCTGTGGTCACGGCCGTGGACGGGAACGCCGTGGCCCTGGACCGCACGGCGTTCTACCCCGGCGGCGGCGGCCAGCCGCACGACCGGGGCCGGCTGCGCGTGGCGGACGCGGATTTCGACGTGCTCAAGGTGCGCCGGGCGGGGGCGGAGGTGTGGCATGAGCTGGGCGGGGACCTGACAGGTCTTAAACACCTGACAGGTCTTAACGCCCGCGGGATCCTGGAGTGGGACCGCCGTTACCGCCTGATGCGCACGCACACCGCCATGCACATCCTGTGCGGCGTGATCTTCCGCGATTACGGCGCCAGCGTCACCGGCGGCAACATGGAACCGCTGCGCGGGCGCATGGACTTCGAGTTCGAGACCATGCGCCAGGAGTTCGTGCGCGTCATCGAAGAGAAGATCAACCGGGAGGTGGCGGCGGCCCGCGAGGTGCGCGTGAGGCGCCTGCCGCGCGCCGAGGCCTTCCAGATCCCGGACCTGATCCGCACCAGGATCAACCTGCTGCCGGAGGGCATCGCCGAGGTGCGCACGGTGGAGATCGTCGGCCTGGACCTGCAGGCCGACGGCGGCACCCACGTCGCCAACACGCGCGAGGTCGGGCCGATCAGGATTGTGGATTACAAGAGCAAGGGCAAGATCAACAAGCGGCTGGAAGTGGCCCTTGAGGAGTAAAGCACGCATGTTCCAACCTGTCCCCGCCAACCCGGATTTCCCCGCCCTGGAGCGCGAGGTCCTGCAGTTCTGGAAGGAGACCGGCGCCTTCGCGAAGCTGCGGAAATTGCGCGCCGGCGGCCCCACCTGGTCGTTCATGGACGGCCCGATCACGGCCAACAACCCGATGGGCGTCCACCACGCCTGGGGCCGCACGTACAAGGACCTGTTCCAGCGCTACAAGGCCATGCGCGGCTTCGACCAGCGCTGGCAGAACGGCTTCGACTGCCAGGGCCTGTGGGTGGAGGTCAACGTCGAGAAGGACCTGGGTTTCAAGACCAAGAAGGACATCGAGGATTACGGCCTGGCGCCGTTCGTCATCCTGTGCAAGCAGCGCGTGCTGAATTTCGCGGCGGTGCAGACCGAGCAGTCGGTGCGCCTGGGGATGTGGATGGACTGGAACGACCCGGAAGTCCTGCGCTACCTGCGCGATAAACTGGGCGAGGACCCGGACGCCACCCTCACCCTGCACGGCCCGCGCGGCAAGGTGACCGGCACCGTCGAGCAGCTCGTCGGGCAGCTGGGCCTGCCGCAATTGGGCGGCTCATACTTCACGTTCAGCGACAAAAACAACTACGACATCTGGAAGTTCCTCAAGACCTGCCACGAGCACCACTGGGTCTACAAAGGCACCGATGTCATGCCCTGGTGCTGGCGCTGCGGCACCGGCATCAGCCATCACGAGATCATCACCGAGGGCTACATCGAGAAGGCCGACCCCGGCCTGACCGTGCGCTTCCCGCTCAAGGACCGGCCGGGCGAATCGCTCCTGGTCTGGACGACCACGCCCTGGACGCTCACCTCCAACGTCGCCGCCGCCGTCGGCCCGGAGCTGACGTACCTGAAGGTCCGGCAGGGCGACGAGTTTCTGTATCTGTCCAGGGGCGCCGTCAAGATGCTCAGTGGCGCGTACGAGGTCGTCGGCGAGCTGCCCGGCCGGGACCTGGAGGGCTGGGCCTACCTCGGCCCGTTCGACGACCTGCCCGCCAACCAGCACCCCGGCGGCTGGTCCGAGCCCGGCCTGCGGCGCCTGTTCGCGCGCATCCCGGAGAGCGCGGTCCAGGCGCACCGCGTGGTGCTGTGGGACGCCGTCGGCGAGGCGGAGGGCACCGGCATCGTCCACATCGCGCCGGGCTGCGGCGCCGAGGACTTCCAGCTGCATAAGCAGTACGACCTGCCCGTCGTCGCGCCGCTGGACGAGAACGGCGTCTACCTCGACGGCTTCGGCTGGCTGTCCGGCCGGCACGTCTCCGAGGTCACCGGGCCGATCGTGGACGACCTGCGCGCCCGGGGCCGCTTCTATCGGCTGGAGGAGTACACGCACCGCTACCCGCAATGCTGGCGCTGCGCCACGCCCCTGGTCTTCCGTCTGGTGGACGAGTGGTATATCGGCATGGACGGGCTGCGCGGCCGGCTCATGGACATCACCGACCAGATCCGCTGGATCCCGGAGTTCGGGCGCGACCGGGAGCTGGACTGGCTGCGCAACATGCACGACTGGATGATCTCCAAGAAGCGCTACTGGGGCCTGGCCCTGCCGATCTGGGAGTGCGCGGCCTGCGGGCACTTCGACGTGATCGGCAGCCGCGAGGAATTGCAGGCGCGCGCCGTGGCCGGCTGGGAGGTCTTCGACGGCCACAGCCCGCACCGCCCGTACATCGACGCGGTCAAGGTGGCCTGCTCCGCGTGCGGGGCCGTCGCCGAGCGCATCAAGGATGTCGGCAACCCGTGGCTGGACGCCGGCATCGTCTCGTTCTCGACGCTGCGCTACGGCGACGATATGGACTACTGGCGCAAGTGGTTCCCGGCCGACTTCATCACCGAGTCGTTCCCGGGCCAGTTCCGCAACTGGTTCTACTCGCTGCTGACGATGGCGGCGGCGCTGGAGCGCCAGCCGGCCACGCGCACGGTGCTGGGCTTCGCCACCCTGCTGGGCGAGGACGGCCGCGCCATGCACAAGTCGTGGGGCAACTACATCGAGTTCAACGAGGCGGCCGACAACATCGGCGCCGACGTGATGCGCTGGATGTACAGCCAGCAGCGCTACGACGCCGATCTGCTCTTCGGTTACCACCACGCCGACGAGACGCGCCGACAGTTCCTGCTGCCGCTCTGGAACGTCTACACGTTCTTCGTGACGTATGCGCGCCTGGACGGGTGGCGGCCCGGCCCCGTAAAGACGCGCCACAGCGAGTCTTTACTGGACCGCTGGATCCTGGCCCGCCTGCAGCAGTTGATCGGTCAGGTGACGGACGCCCTGGATGATTACCACGTCTACAAGGCCACCGGGCCGGTGGAGGCCTTCCTGGACGATCTGAGCAACTGGTATGTGCGCCGTTCGCGGCGGCGCTTCTGGAAGAGCGAGGGCGACGCCGACAAGCAGGCCGCCTACGCCACGCTGTACGAGGTGCTGGTGACGCTCACCAAGCTGCTGGCGCCGTTCGTGCCGTTCGTCACCGAGCAGATGTATCAAAACCTGGTAAGCTCCGTGACGCCAAAGGCGTCGCGGAGCGACAGCGTCCACCATTGCGATTGGCCCGCCGTGGACCCGGACCGGGTGGACGAGGCGCTGCTGGCGGATATGGACGCGGCCCGCACGGTGGTGACGCTCGGCCACGCGGTGCGCGCCGCCGCCAATCTGAAGGTCCGCCAGCCGCTCGGCCGCGTGGTGGTGGTGGCGCCGCCCGAAAAGCGCGAGCGCCTCAGCCACAACGCCGCCCTGATCCTGGACGAGCTCAACGTCAAGGCCCTGGAGTTCGCGGCCGACGAGGCCGAACTGGTCACCTACAAGCTCATGCCCGACAACCGCGCGCTCGGCCCGCGCTTTGGGGCGCTCTTCCCCAGGGTCCGCGCGGCCCTGGCGGCCGTCGAGCCGGGCGCGGCCGTGGCCGCCCTGCGCTCGGCCGGCGCGCTGACGCTGGACGTGGACGGCCAGGCCGTGACGCTGGGCGCCGGCGACGTCATCATCACGCCCCAGCCCAAATCCGGCTTCGCGGTCAGGGCCGAGGGCGAGTACGTGGTGGCGCTGGACACCAGCGTGACGCCGGAGCTGCGCGCCGAGGGCCTGGCGCGCGAGTTCGTCCGCCGCGTGCAGGACCTGCGCAAGAGCGCCGGCTTCGAAATCTCCGACCGGATCGCCGCTTATTACGACGCCAGCGAACGGCTGGCGGCGGCCATCGCCGCGCACGCCGAGTACATCCAGGGCGAGACGCTGGCCGTGAAGCTGTCTACCGGCGCGGCGCCGGAGGGCGCGGCGACCGCGCAGGATTCGTTTGACGATGAGACCTTGCGCCTGGGCATTGTCCGGGTCGGCCAGGCCGCCGGAAAGAAGAAGGCGGCGAAGCCCAGAGCCAGAGCGCGGGCCGCGACCAAACCGGCGCCGGCGAAGAAGAAGCCGGCCGGCAAGGCCCGGCCGAAAGCCGGGACCAGGACCAGAGCGAAGGCCAGGCCCCAACCCAAGGCGAAGAAGGCGCCGGCCAAACCCGGGACGCCGGGCCGCCGCCGGCCCGCTGGCGGCCGGACGAAACGCCGTTGACGGCCAGCATGCGGATCGACATCGCGACGCTGGAGACGTGCGCCGAGGCGCGCGGCGTGGTCGTGGTCATCGACGTCATCCGCGCCTTCACCACGGCCGCCGTCGCCCTCGCGGCCGGCGCGCGCGAGATCGTCCCGGTGAGCACGGTGGACGAAGCACTGCGACTGCGCGCGCGCTGGCCGGAGACGCTCGTCATGGGCGAGGTGGGCGGCCTGCCGCCCGCGGGCTTCGACTTCGGTAACTCACCTTCGGCCCTGGTCAACCTGGACCTGGGCGGGCGGCGCCTGATCCAGCGCACCGGGGCCGGCACCCAGGGGCTGGTGCGCAGCCGCCAGGCCGAGGTTTTGTTCGGCGGCAACCTGGTGTGCGCGGCCGCCACCGTCCGCGCCATCCGCGCCCTCGGCGCGCCGGCCGTCACCCTGGTCTGCACGGACTGGCACGACGAGGACCCGGCCTGCGCCGAATACCTGGCCGCCAGCCTGCGCGGCGAGACGCCGGACCCCGCGCCCTACCTGGCCCGCGTGCGCGCCGCCGGCCTGGCCCGCGTGCGGCCGGGACCGGACGACCAGGGCTGGCCGGCGTGGGCGGTCCAGCAGTTCATGGCCGACCTGGACCTGTGCGTGGCCGTGGACCGCTTCGACTTCGCGCTGCGGGCGCGGCGTCGCGCAGAGGGCCTGGCGCTGACGGCGGAGCCGGCCTGAAATCCCCGCGCTATAATCTCATCATGCAACCGCTGAGCCTGGCTCTGGCCATGACCCTGGCCGCGACGCCCCTGCCGGCGCCGGCGGAGGCCGCTCTGTGCGCGCCCAGCGCGCAGGTGGCTGAGCTGGTAGATTGTCCCGACCAGGGCCCCGGCGCTTACCAGGCCGCGTACGCGGCGGCGATATGGCCGGCCGAAGAGCCCGCTCTGCCGGCGGAGAAGCTCCCCCGCCCCGCTCGGGTGCTGGAGGCCGCGTACGCCCGGGTGACGACGCCCGACGCCCCGCTCTTCATGACGCCGGAAGACGCCCTGGCCGGGAACGCCTCCCGGACGCTGGGCAAGGGCTTCGTCTTCGTCCAGTTGGTGGAGGCGGTGCCGGCCGGCGACCAGGCGCTGTACCGCGTGCGGAGCGGCGAGTACATCCGCGCCGTCGATGTGGAGCCGGTCGAGCCGAGCGGCTTCCAGGGCCTCCGGCTGACGACGCGCCCGGCTTATCCCTTTGGCTGGATCGTGTCCAATGTCCGCCCCAGCCCGGCCCCCGGCGTGCCCGCCTCCCAGGACGTCCGGCGCCTGGCCCGTTATCGCGTCGTGCAGATTTTTGGCGCGGTGCGTGTGGGCGCCTGGAACTGGTACCTGATTGGCCCGGGCCAGTGGGTGGAGCAGCGGGCGGTGTCGGTGGTGAACTTTCACCCGCCGCCCGAGGGTGTGACCGGCAACTGGGTGCAGGTGGACCTGTACGAGCAGACCCTGGTGGCCTATGAGGGGACCGAGCCGGTCTACGCCACGCTGGTTTCCTCCGGCCTGGATAAGTGGGCCACCCGGCCCGGCCTATTCCAGGTCTATGCCCGGTTGAAAGACGACCGGATGCGCGGCGCGTATGAGCCGGACCGATCCGACTACTATTATCTCGAAGCGGTGCCGTATGTCCTGTACTTCGACGGCGACCGCGCCCTGCACGGCGAATACTGGCACGACCGGCTGGGCTTCAAGCGCTCGCACGGATGCGTCAACCTGGCGCCGCTCGACGCGCGCTGGCTGTTCGACTGGGCCGCGATGGGCACGCCCGTCTGGGTGTATGACCCCTCACAGCCGGACGGCGCGAAAGCCGAGGCGGCGGCCGTCGGGCCGTGAGATGAGCTACGTCCGCCATTCCCATTGCTCCTATTGCGGCCGGCCCTTCGACCCCGGCCAGCCCTGGCCGCGGACCTGCGCCCATTGCGGCAACGTGACCTTCCTCAACCCGACCCCGGTCACGGTGGTGCTGGTGCCCGTCGATACCGGGTTGTTGGCGGTCCGCCGCAGTATCGAGCCGGCGCGCGGCCAACTGGCGCTGCCCGGCGGCTACGTCAACCTGGGCGAGACCTGGCAGGCGGCCGGGGCGCGTGAGGTCTGGGAAGAGACCGGGCTGCGCCTGGAACCGGACGAACTGAGCGTTTTCGCTGTCCACAGCACGCCGCCGCCCAGCCACAGCGTGCTGATCTTCAGCCTGGCCCGACCGCGCACCGCCGCCGACCTGGCGGATTTCGCGCCCAACGAGGAGGTGAGCGAATGGGTGGTGCTGACCGGGCCGCAGCCGTTGGCCTTCTCGCTGCACACACAGGTCGCCGGGGAGTATTTCCGCCGCAGGACAAACGGATGAGACGATGAAAGCGTTGTCAGCCCCGGTGCGTTGCCTCCAGCGTGAGACATTGTTCGTCGCCTTTCTGGCGATGAACGTGTTGTCGGCCGGTGGGCTATTGGCAGCGTTGCTCTGGGCGCTCTACCCGACCGATGACTATCGCCCGGCCGGCCCTCTTGCCCGCTTCGCGACCGCCCAGACGCCGCAGTGGGTGAGCCTGGACGGCCAACCGGTCTACATTGTTCAGGCGGGCGGCGCGTTGTTGGCGCTGGACCCGGCCTTTGTCAGGGACGGCCGGTCCTGTCGCGTCATCTGGGACGGCGCCCGCCAGCAGTTTGACGATCCGTGTTGGGGCGCCAAATTCAATCGTCAGGGGCGGTGCCTGGCCGGCCCGTGCCTGCCCGGCGCTGGCCTGCGCCGCCATCCGGTCGAGGTGCGCGCCGGCGAGCTGTGGGTCGACCGCAACCGTGCGCTCGCCTCGGCTCAAGACTGACGCGCTCTGCGATGCATCTCCCGGCCCGCCTTATCCTCCTCCTGCTCGTCTTCGGCCTTCGCCTGACGCCGCGTGCGGCCGCGCCATTAACCAACCTCCGGTCGTCTGGTCTCCAACCGCTTCTCAGCGCCGATCCCGCCCTCTGCCCTCCTTCCGCCCAACTCAACTTTGCGCTGGACTGCCCCGACCTCGGCCCGGGCGCGTATCTTCAGGAGGCCGTGTCCACCGGCCTGCCCTACCCGCTGCCGCCGGTGACGGCCACCGCCGCCCTGCCGTACCGCGGCCTGACGCCGCACGCGTATGGCCGCGTCATCACCGACGCGGCGCCCGTCTACCGCCATCCGCTGGAGGCCCAGGTGGGCCTGCCGCCGCTGCGGCGCTTTGAGAAGGGCTACGTGTTTGTCAGCGTGCTGGGCAAGGTCGCGTTGGAGGACGAGGCGTTCTACCAGGTCAACCGGGGCGAATACATGCGCGCCGAAGACGTGGCCGAGGCGCGGCCCTCAAGCTACACCGGGCAGTTTTTCGCCGCCCCGCCGCCCGCCCCGGTCGGCTGGCTGATCAACACCGTGCAGGTCAGCGCCGCGCCGGGCGCTGAGCCGGCCGCCGACGCCCCCTACGCCGGCCGCTACCAGACCTTTCAACTGGCGGGCGTGCAGCGCGTGGGCGAGTGGGACTGGTACCTGATCGGTCCCGGGCAGTGGGTGGAGCAGCGCAACGTGGCCCTGGTGCAGCCCGCGCCGCCGCCGGGCGCGCCGCCGGACGTCATCGCCGTGGACACCTACGAACAGTCGCTGGGCGTCTATCGCGGCGGCCGGCTGATTTTCGCCACGCTGATCTCGAGCGGCTCGCGCGCCTTCCCCACGCGGCCCGGCACTTTCCAGGTGTGGGCCAAGTTCTTTTACGGGCGCATGACGGGCGCTTACTTCGACGACCGGCGCGACTATTATTTTCTCGAGGATGTGCCCTGGATCCTGTACTACGACGGCGACCGCGCCCTGCACGGCGCCTACTGGCACGACAACTTCGGCATCAAGACGTCGCACGGCTGCGTCAACCTCTCGCCGCGCGACGCGCGCTGGCTGTACGATTTCGCCCGGATCGGCGACACGGTGATGGTGTTCAGTTCGCGGTGACCCGGGGGGCGGTTTGATATAATCGCCTCTATTCGCTCGCCTTTGCCGGCGGCGTCTGGTTTTCAGCCTGTGTCAATTTCATGCCTTTTCTGAAGCGTGTCACCGAGCGCCGCCCGATCCTGCTGGACGGCGCCACGGGCAGCGAACTGGACCGCCGCGCCGTGGATACCACGCTGCCGCTGTGGAGCGCGCGCGCCCTGCTGGACGCCCCCGATGTCCTGTTCCAGATCCACACGGACTACCTGCGCGCCGGCGCCGAGATCATCACGGCCAATACTTTCCGCACCCACCGGCGCACGCTGGCCCGCGCGGGCCTGGGCGACCGGGCGCCGGAGCTGACGCGGCTGGCCGTGCAGATCGCGCGCAACGCCGTCAGCGCTTTCCCGGGCGGCGGGGAGCGCTTCGTGGCCGGCTCGCTGGCGCCGCTGGAGGACTGCTACTCGCCCGAGCTGGTGCCGCCGCAGGCCGAGTGCGAGCGCGAACACGCCGAGATGGCGGCGCTGCTGGCCGAGGCCGGGGCCGACCTGATCCTGGTGGAGACGATGAATACCGTGCGCGAGGCCGTCGCCGCCACCCGCGCCGCCCGCGCCACCGGGCTGCCCGTGCTCACCGGGTTTGTGTGCCGGACGGACGGCCGGTTGTTCTCCGGCGAATCGGTGACCGACGCCGCGCGCGCCGTCGCGCCGCTGGGCGGGGTGGGCCTGCTCATCAACTGCACGCCGTCCACCACCATCCACGAGCCGTTCAAGGAGATGCGCACGGCGCTGTCCCGGGCGACCTCCCACCGCCCGCCCATCCTCGGCCTGTACGCCAATATCGGCCATACCGACGCCGTGAAGGGCTGGGAGAGCACGGCCGACGTGACCCCGCTGGAGTACGCGCGCCTGGCCGTCGGCTGGCTTAAGCTGGGCGCCAATCTCATCGGCGGCTGTTGCGGCACCACGCCCGGCCACATCGCGGCGCTGCGCATGGTGATGGTCTGAAGCCGAAGCCGTCTGCGGTGGCGTCTGCGACCTGTTCTCTGAGAGAAAGTTGGTAACTTGAAGATGCGTTCCCGAACTGGTATCGCCCTGAGCGCGCTCGTCTGCGCTTCCCTGGCCTGTCAGACGGTGCTGGCGCCGTTCAGCCCCCCCACCCGCACACCCCGCCCGCCGGCCACCGCCGCGTCGGATCCCACCGCGACCCCGCCGCCCGACACGGAACCGGCGCCGGCCACGCCCGTGCTGGAGGCCACCGTCGTGCCGGGGCCGACCCTGACCGGCCCGGCGTTCACTGAGGGCGGCGTGCGCCTGTGCGACTACATCCCCGGCGTCTCGGTCCCGGCCCAGATGCCGCCTGAGGTCGTGAACCCGCCCACGGCGACGCCCTTCCCCACTCCCACGCCGCCCCCGGCCACGCCGGTCAACGCCGACCAGACCGACCGCCAGTTGCGCATCTTCCGCGAGCTGTGGTCCGCGGTCCGCGACAACTACGTCTACGAGGATTTTCGCGGCCGGGATTGGGACGCCATCGGCGACCGCTACGAGGCCCTGATCCTCCGGGGCCTGACCGAGGACGCCTTCTACGATGCGATGCGGAGCATGATCTTTGAGCTGGGCGACGAGCACTCGTCTTTCCTCAGCCCCCAGGACGTGCAGGAACAGGAGGCCGAGCTGGCCGGCACGCGCGAATTCGTCGGCATCGGCGCGATGGTGCTGCCGCTGATCGAGGAGGACCGCGCCTCGATCATCAGCATCTTTCCGGGCAGCCCGGCGGAAGAGGCCGGCCTGCGCTCGCACGATGCCATCTTGAGCGTGGACGGCGGCCCGGTCTGGGACGAGAATGGCCAGGCCCGCACCCTGGGCATCGAGGGCACGCCGGTCACCATTGTCGTGCAGCGCCCGGGCGAGCCCGCGCGCGAGCTGACCCTCATCCGCCGCCGGGTCACGGGCAACGCGCCCATCGACTACTGTCTGGTCCCCAACACCCGCATCGGCTACATCTTCTTCCCGACCTTCTTCGATGAGACCATCGACGAGCAGACCCGCGCGGCGCTGGAGCGCATGGCGGCCGAAGGCCCGCTGGAGGGCCTGATCCTGGACAATCGCCAGAACGGCGGCGGGATCAGCACCGTCGCCGACCCGATCATGGGCCTGTTCATGGACGGCCTGCAGGGGTACTTCGTCAGCCGCACGGACCGGCGGCCGCTGCGCGTCGAGAGCGAGGACGTCGCCGGATCGCAGTCGGTACCGCTGGTGGTGCTGGTGGGCGAGGGCACGGCCAGCTATGGCGAGATCGTCAGCGGCGTGCTGCGCGTCTCCGGCCGGGCGCAGATCGTCGGCCAGACCACCGACGGCAACGTCGAGGTCCTGTGGGGCTACGAGTTCGAGGACGGCTCGCGCGCCTGGATCGCCCAGGAGACCTTCGAGCCGCTGGGCGAGACGGCCGGCGTCTGGGAGGACACCGGCATCATCCCGGACGTCATGGCCCCCTCCCGCTGGGACCTGTTCTCCGAGGCCACCGATCCGGGGCTGGCGGCGGCGGTGCAGCTGCTGCAGGCCGGCGGCCGGTAATCGCCCGATCAACGGGGTTCATAGCTTATGCCCGACGCTCCACGCAAATACCGCCTGATCACCGATGAGCAGGTCCAGGCCGCGCGCCGTTTCTGGCCGCAGGTGAACGACAAGACCTGGACGCTGGTCCTGCGCCGCAGCGACGAGCCGCTGGTCCTGAACCGGGCCGCCCACCGCGGCGTCGGCTTCGTCACCATCCAGGTGCCGCCGCCGGAACAGACCCGGGACGGGCTGTTCTATCGGCGCGACATCGACGTGCTGATCCTGATCGCCGGCGAGACGCCGTTGGCCGGCTGAGGCGCTGTATGAACAAGACGTATATCCCTGAGTCGGCCCTGGTCATCATGGCCCACCCGGACGATATCGAATTCTCGTGCGCCGGCACCGTCGCGCGCTGGGTGAAGGGCGGCTGCCGCGTCGCGTACCTGCTGTTGACCAGCGGGGATGTGGGCATCGCCGAGGCCGGCATGACGCGCGAACGGGCGCGCGAGATCCGCGAGGCCGAGCAGCGCGCGGCGGCCGCGGTCTGCGGCGTCCACGACGTGATCTTCCTGCGCGAGCCGGACGGCATGCTCCAGGCCACGCTCGATCTGCGCCGCAAGATCGTGCGCGAGATCCGGCGCTTCAAGCCGGAAGTGGTTATCTGCGGCGACCCGACCGTGCTGTGGGCCGGCGACAACTACATCAACCACCCGGACCACCGGGCGGCCGGCCTGGCCGCCATCGACGCCGTCTTCCCGGCCGCCGGCCAGCCCAACCTGTTCGAGGAGCTGGCGGCGGAGGGGCTGACCGCCCACAAAGTGCGCAAGGTCTACGTCAACAGCTGGGACAGCGCCGAGGTCTATGTCGCTATCGACGACACGATCGACCTTAAGATCGCGGCCCTGCGCGCCCACAAGAGCCAGATGGGCGACTGGGACCCGGAGCCGCGCATTAAGGAATGGGCGGCCGCCCGCGCCAAAGGCAAGGAGATGCAGTACGCCGAAGCCTATCGCGTGGTGACGCTCGAGAGCGACGAGGACTGGGAGAAGTACAAGGGCGTCGTCGTCGGCCGCAAAGGCTGAGGCCGAGCGCTGCCAGGAGGCCGCCGTGCAGACTCGCCATCGCCGTCAGTTGGTCAGCCTGAGCCTGGTCGGATTGGCCCTGGCCGCCTTTGCCTGGGCCAACGCCAATGTCGTGATCTATCTGCCCATCGTCGCACAGGCTCCCTCGGCCACGCCGACGTTCACGCCGACGATCACCCCCACCCCGACCATCACGCCCACGCCCCGGCCGCTGCTCCCGTGCCCGTCCGGCCCGCCCGCGCCGGTCACGGGTTTCTACACCAGCCAGGGGAAGGTGCGGGGCGAGCGATTCGAGACCAAGAACGGCGTCAACTGCGCCCTGCCGGGCCAGGACGTGTGGTTCTACTTCGAGGCCCGCAACCTGACCGGCGAGGGCTTCCGTGTCGGCGGCCTGGGCGCCGTCTGGTGCGCGGACAAGCCCGGCCAGTGCACCCAGGCGTCGTGGGGCGATTTCGACTGGATCTGGCCGCACGCCGACGTCGTCATCGGCCACGAGGACCACCTCAACATCCACACCAGCGGCACCTACCAGGTGCGCCTGGCGATCTGCTGGCTCGGGTCGCGGCCGGATTGCATGAACGCGCCCTGGGCCTGGGAGTACCTCTCGGACCCCATCACCCTCGTCATTCGCTAGAGAGAGCCGGATGGCTGGAGCTGCTCGGCCGACGCCGTTTGCCGGCGCGGGCCAGCCCGCCGGCGGCCTGATCACGCCGGCCCGCGCACGTCGCGCCCGTAGCGGCGCAGCACGCCCAGCGTTTCGTCGATCGGCAGCGCATGGCGCACGTGGCCGTCGCGGCCCACCATCGTCTCCGCCGCAAACAGCGAATTGAGGATGGCCTCTTCGGTGGCCTCGATCACGGCCTGGAACAGGTGGTTGATGGCCGGCGCGGCGGGCCAGTTCTGCCCGGCCAGCAGCGACTCGGCCATCTGCCGGTAGGCCAGCACCGGCGCCTCCGGGACATGCGGGATCCGGTTGGTGGTGGAGAACGCAATCACGAAATCGCCGCTGGACGTGGAGTACAGGCCGCCGGTCCGGGCCAGCCCGGCGCCGGCCCGCACGCTCAGCCGTTCGAGCTGGCGCGGGTCCAGCGGCGCGTCGGTCGCCAGGACGATGATGATGGACGAACCGAGCCGCTCGGGAGGGACCTGGGAGAGCGGCGGGTTCCAGTCCTGCAGCTCGCGGCCCACCGGGACGCCGTCGATCACCAGATGCTCGCGGCGGCCGAAGTTGCTCATCACCAGCGCCCCCACCGTGAAGCCGCCCGCCTCGGCCGGGACCACGCGCGAGCTGGTGCCGATGCCGCCCTTGAACTCGCAGCAGCTCATCCCGGTCCCGCCGCCCACCCCGCCTTCGGCCACCGGTCCGGACGAGGCGCCCTCGATGGCGGCGATGACCTGCTCGGCGCGGACATGCCGGCCCCGCACGTCCGACAGGTATTGATCGGAACACTCGGCGACCGTCGGGCTGGGGCCCCAGGTGGTCACGCCCATCTCCGGGTCGCGCGCGAAGGCCCAGTCCAGCACGGCGTCGGCGACGCGCGGCACGTTCTGCGTCCCGGTCAGCAGGATGGGGGTCTCGATCACGCCCATCTCGCGCACCTGCTCCGAGTTGGTCACCTCGCCGAAGCCGTTGAGGCGGTGGACGCAGGCCGCCACCTTCTCGCGGAAGACGTCGCCGGGATGCGGGCGGATGGCGGTGACGCCGGTCCGTATCGGCCCGACGCCCGGGACCAGCGGCCCGTCGCCTGCGATGAGCGTGACGTGCCCGACGCGCACGCCGGGCACATCGGTGAGGGCGTTGAGCGGGCCGGGCGGCAGCGCGCCGATGGCCAGGCCGAGATCGCGGGCGCGGGGACGAGATTTCATGGTTGCTCCTGTAGGTGGTGGCTGGTTATACTCGGATCACCGCAGATCGCAAGGAGCGTGACATGAGCGCCGAACTGCAGCACTACTGGCTTTTCCTGGACGACCAGCACCGGCAGATCGAGCAGCTCATCGCCGGCCTGCCGCCGGAGGCCCTGAACTGGCGGCCGATGGAGGGCGAAGGGGAGGCGACCAACTCCCTGGCCGTGCTGGTGACGCACACGCTGGGGGCCGAGCGCTTCTGGGTGGCCGAGGTCTTCGGCGGGCAATCCCTGTCCCGCGACCGCGACGCCGAGTTCCGGGTGAGCGGGCTGGACGCCGCGGCCCTGCGCGCCGACCTGGCCTGGACCGGGAGCCTGCTGCGCGCTGTGCTGACCGGGACGCCGGCCGAGCGCCTGGAGACCTCGGTCACGGCGCGCGAGCGCACGGTGACGCGCCGGTGGGCCGTGCTGCACGCGCTCGAACACACCGCCCTGCACCTGGGCCACATGCAGTTGACGGCGCAGCTCTGGCGCGCGGCGCGGCGGCCCTGAAACGGTGTTTCCTGGCCATAGGAAGCCGTTCGGCTTCCTCCAACGTCGCCCTTCGGCGTCGGGCCTGGCTTCGCCAAGCCTTAAGGCGTCGCGCGTGGCGTGCGACGCCCGCGCTCAGGGCGAATGGAGGTGCTTGGGCAGTTAACTCTACTAGAAGAAGCGTTTCAGACCAAGATGGCCAAACCACGCCCCAGCCTCGACAACCTGTACCCGGATCAACTGGTTGCCCGCTGCACGCGCGCGCAGGCAGAGCAACTGGTGAACTATGATCATCATCGCGTGCGCGTGAACGGACGGTTGGCCGTGATGCTGACCTTTCACTGGCTGCCGCTGGAGGCCGCGCCGGAGCCGCTGCTGCTCAAGGTGATTTTCGCGCACGCCGAGCAGCACCCGCCCGCGCCCGGCGAGGTGCAGGCGATAGTGGACGCCCTGAGCTTTCTAGGCCTGCCGACGTGAACAAGCTCGAACGCCTGACCGCCATCCTGCTGATGTTGCAGGACCGGCCGCGCACGTCGGACGAGATCGCGCGGCATTTCGAGGTCAGCAAGCGCACCATCCTGCGCGATATCCAGGCGTTGAGCGAGATGGGCGTGCCCGTCATCGCGCGCGAGGGGGCCGGCGGCGGCTATTCGCTTCCCGCCAACTACCGCCTGGCGCCGCTGCCGCTCACGCCGCGCGAGGCCTTTCTGCTGCTGCTGGCCCTCGGCAGCGTCAACCGGCTCTCCGACGCGCCGTTTGCGGCCGAGCGCGCCTCGTTGACGGCCAAGCTGCGCGCGCTCCTGCCCGCGCCGCAACTGGCGGACGCGCAGGCGCTGCTGTCCGCCGTGGAGGTGGAGGTGCCCGAGCGCGAGCAGCGCGCGCCCTACCTCGAGCCGCTGCTGGACGCGATCCGCGCCCGCCGCTGGGTGATGGTCGAATACCAGTCAGCCGAACGGCTCTTCACCCACCACCTCTTCCCGCGCCAGATCACGACTGAGGGCGGCCTGTGGTACTGCCGCGCCTATTCGCACGAGCGCGGCGAGGAGCGCGTGTTCCGCGTGGACCGGGTCCGCGCCGTGTCTCCAGCCGGCGAGCATTTCCGCGCCCCGCCGCCGCCTGAGCCCGTGCCCTACGACCACCCCGCGCATCCTGAGATCGTGGCCACGCTCACGGCGCGCGGCGCGGCGCTGGCCGAGGTGGACCCGCATCTCGCGCCGCAGATCACGCGCCAGCCGGACGGCTCCGGCGAGTTGCGCTTCCGGTGCCCGCCCGGTGAGCTGGATTTCTACGCCCGCTTCTTTGCCGGCCTCGGCGCGCACGCGCGCGTCCACGCCCCCGCCGAACTGCGCCAGCGCCTCGCCCAACTCGGGCGAAAACTCGTCGACGACTACCCCGAATGGTGACAGACAGATGTCACCGTTGGCGTGTTAGGGTGGCGTCAACAACATCCAAGAGGAGGCTCGTATGGCGCAACTCGATATGATCGGCATCGTGGTGGACGATATGGCCGCCGCGCTCAAGTTTTACCGGTTGCTGGGGGTGGACGTCCCGGAAGGCGCGGAGGCCGAAGACCATGTGGAGGTGAGGACCAACGGCTACCGGGTCGCCTGGGATACGCGCGCCGTGATCCTCAGCTTCGATCCCGATTGGACGCCGCCCGCCGGGCCGTCGCGGGGCCTGGGGCTGGCCTTTCTGTGCGCGGACCCGGCCGACGTGGACGCCACGTATCAGCGCCTGACGGCCGCCGGCTATTCCAGCCGCAAGGCGCCATGGGACGCGTTCTGGGGCCAGCGTTACGCTCAGGTAAGCGACCCGGACGGCAACCCTGTAGACCTGTTCGCGCCGCTGGGAGGCTGACATGCGCGCCCGCGTGATCAAAGCCTGGCGCACGATCTATACGGACCCGCTCACGTTCCGCGCCGGCGACGCGCTCAATGTGGGCGCGCGCGACACCGAGTGGCCGGGCTGGGTGTGGTGCACGAACGCCGCCGGCCGGAGCGGCTGGGCGCCGGAGGGCGCGGTGGAGGTGCGCGGCGAAGGCCGTGGGGTCGCGGCGCGGGATTACACCGCCCGCGAGCTGCCTGTGGAGGTCGGGGACGAACTGACCCTGGAGGCCGAGGCGGCGGGCTGGTACTGGGCCGCGGACCATGCCGGCCGGACCGGCTGGGTGCCGGCCACGCACCTGGAGCTCAATCCCGCGCCGCCTCTTGCTTGACGAGTCTCAGATACTTATAATCTATCGCGAGTTCCCTGGCGACGGTTTTGCCCCCTCGACGAGGTGCCTGATATGTATGTCCAGACCGAGATCCTGTTCCCGCCCCGCCTCATCCCGCAGTTGCGCGAGGCCGGCGGCCCGGAGTGGCGCAAGCTGGTGGACCGCGTCGCCGGCCTGGACGAGGCGCACCCGGAGAGCCTGGCCCTCACGCTGACGATCATCCGGCTGGACGGGTGCCTGGAGTGCGAGACCGACTCGTTCCGGGCCATGCGCGGCTGTCTGGCCTGCGCGCTGCAGAACCTGCGCCGCTATCGCAAGGACGAGCGCGAGCTGCTCAAGCACTACAAGGCCGCGCTCAAAGATGTCCAGGCCCAACTGGCTCAGCGCACGCGGCCGGGGTCGCGGGACCAGACCCGTGAAGCGGCGCCCCGCACAAAAGCGGCGCGCTCGACAGCGGCATAAGCAGCGCTTATTGTGGCGATAACTTCCCGGCCGGGTGTTGGTTTCCAGGTTCGCCCTGTGGTATCCTGACGGGCGTGACCTGCCCGATACCGGTTGCGTTTCCACCTCAGCCCCTTGACGCCTTCCACCGCCCGATGACGGTGGGGAGGCGTTTCTTTTTCGGGAGAGAGCCATGTTGACCCTGGTTGAGCAGATCATCTTCGTCTTGCTGGCGCTGGCCTCGGCCTACTTCGCCTTGCGCTCCGCCGACCGTATCCGGCGCATCGTGCGCCGCGGCCGGGGCGCGGAGAAGATCTCCCTGGCCGACGCCGCGCGCCGCGCCTGGGACGCCGCCGCCAAATTCGTCACGCTCTCGCCCACCTGGCAGACGCGCTTCTGGCCCAGCCTGTTCCACGCCCTCGTCGCCTGGGGGTTCGTCTTCTACCTGCTCGTCAACCTGGGCGACGTGCTCAACGCCTTCCTGCCCGGCTACCGCTTCCCCACCAGCGGCGCCGCGCCGGCGCTGGACGGCGTGTATCACCTGATCGCCGACCTGCTCAGCGTCGGCGCGCTGGGCGGCCTGACGGCGCTCCTCCTCCGGCGTTTTGCGCTGAACTCGCGGGACTTCGCCTTCCTGGAGAGCACGCTCGTCCATCCCAAAGCCAAAGCCGGCATCCGGCGCGATTCGGCCATCGTCGGCGCCTTCATCCTCACCCATGTCGGCTCACGCTTCCTGGGGGAGACCTTCCGGCTGGCCGAGCACGGCGCCGACCCGTGGCAGCCGTTCGCCAGCGCGCTCAGCTTCGCCTGGGACAGCCTGCCGCTGGGCGCGCTGACGGTGATGCAGCACGTCTGCTTCTGGGGCGCCATCGGCACGATCCTGCTCTTTGTGCCGTATTTCCTGTACTCCAAACACATCCATATCTTCATGGCGCCCTTGAACTTCTTCTTCAAGCCGGAGCGGAAGTCCATTGGCCAGCTGGAGAAGATCGACTTTGACGACGAGACGCTCACGCAATTTGGGGCGACCCGGCTGGAGCACCTGGAATGGCCGGCGCTTATGGACGCCTATGCCTGTATCATGTGCAACCGCTGTCAGGACGCCTGCCCGGCCCATGTCACCGGCAAGGCCCTCTCGCCCTCGGCGCTGGAGATCAACAAGCGCTACTTCCTCAATGACGAGGGCGCGGCCCTCGCGGCCGGGAAAGAGTCCGGCCCGACCCTCTTGGAGTTCGCCATCTCCGCCGAAGCGGTCTGGGCCTGCACCAGTTGCGGCGCCTGCGTGCAGATCTGCCCGGTGGGCAACGAGCCGATGCGCGATATCCTGGATATCCGGCGCTCGCTGGTGCTGATGGACAACCAGTTCCCGGACCTGTTCCAGACGGCGTTCAAGGGCATGGAGCGCCAGGGCAACCCGTGGAACGTCGGCCCGTCGGCGCGCCTGGAGTGGGCCCAGGGCCTGAACGTGCCCACCGTCGAGCAGAACCCGGACTTCGAAGTCCTGTACTGGGTGGGCTGCGCGCCCGCCACCGACCCGCGCGCCCGCCAGACCGCGCGCGCCTTCGTCCAGGTGCTCAACGCCGCCGGCGTCAACTTCGCCGTGCTCGGCCAGAGGGAGGCCTGCACCGGGGACTCGGCCCGGCGCGCCGGCAACGAGGCGCTGTTCTTCCAGCTGGCCACCCAGAACAGCGAGGTCCTCCAGGAAGTGATGGACGGCCGGCCGCGCCGCATCGTGGCCACCTGCCCGCACTGCCTGCACACGCTCAAGAACGAGTACCCGGACTTCGGCGCGCAGTTCGACGTGATCCACCACACCCAGCTCATCGCCGAACTGATGGCGGCCGGGAAGATCAGGACGGACCCGACCCGGACGGCCAACGTCGCCTTCCACGATCCGTGCTACCTCGGCCGGCACAACCGCGTGTACGACGCGCCGCGCCAGGTCCTGCAGGGCGCGGGCGCGGCCGTGACCGAGCTGCCGCGCAACCGCACACAGTCCTTCTGCTGCGGCGCAGGCGGCGCGCAGATGTGGAAGGAAGAGGAACACGGCCGGGAGCGTGTCAGCGTCAACCGCCTCAACGAGGCCATCGCCGCCGGCCAGGACACGCTGGCCGTGGCCTGCCCGTTCTGCATGATCATGCTCACCGACGCCGCCACGGCCGTCAAGACTGACCTCCAGATCAAGGACGTGGCCGAAATCGTGGCCGCGGGCCTGGACGCCCGGCCCGCCTGACGCCCGACGGCCCTCGGCCGAGGCCGGCGCGATCCACGCTCGCCCGGATCAGCGCCGGCTTTCATGTTTCCCTTTGGGCCTTTATTCCCATTAACCTTGACTCTCTTTCGTTCATGTTCTACGATTGGGCCGGCTGAAAATTGGACTTTATGCACAAACTTGAACCGATTCGCCGAGGTGACAGTGATTGCGATCTCCGAACCCCGCCTTCGGCTTGATGAAGAGACCCTGTTACTGGACTACAAGCTGGCGACCGAGAGCCGGCAGGTCAGCCTGATCGGGCGGCGAGAGGTGATGAGCGGCAAGGCCAAGTTCGGCATCTTCGGCGACGGCAAGGAGTTGGCGCAAATCGCCCTGGCGAAGGTCTTCCGCCCGGGCGATTTTCGTGCCGGCTACTATCGCGACCAGACCCTGGCCTTTGCGCTGGGCGTGATCACGTACGAGCAGTTCTTTGCCCAGCTCTACGCCCACGCCGACGTGGACGCCGACCCGATGACGGCCGGCCGCTCGATGAACGGGCATTTCGGCACCCGCAGCCTCAACCCAGACGGCTCATGGCGGGACCTGACCGGCCAGGTCAACTTCTCGGCCGACCTCTCGCCCACGGCCGCGCAGATGCCGCGCCTGGTGGGCCTGGGCTACGCCTCGCGCCTGTACCGGGAGCTGCCCGAACTGCGCGGCCTGACCCAGTTCTCGCGGGGCGGCGACGAGATCGCTTTCGGCACGATTGGCAACGCCAGCACCGCCGAGGGCCTGTTCTGGGAATCCGTCAACGCCATCGGGGTCCTGCAGGCGCCGGTCCTGCTCTCCATCTGGGACGACGGCTACGGCATCTCGGTCCCTAACGAGCACCAGATGGTCAAAGGCGACATCGGCGCGCTGTTGCGCGGCTTCCAGCGCACGCCGGGCGGGCGCGACGGCTTCGATCTGTACACCGTCCGCGGCTGGGACTATCCCCGCCTGCTGGAGACCTACACCCTGGCCGCCGAAGCCGTGCGCCGCGAGGGGGTGCCCGCCATCGTCCACGTCGTCGAGTTGACCCAGCCGCAGGGCCATTCCACCTCCGGCAGCCACGAGCGCTACAAGTCAAAGGCGCGCCTGGAGTGGGAGCACGAGTATGATTGCCTGGGCCAGTTCCGGCGCTGGCTCATCGCCCACGGCGTGGCCACGCCGGCCGAGCTGGACCTGATGGACAAAGATGCGCGCGCGCGGGTCGAGCGCGCCCGCCAGCGCGCCTGGGACGCGTTCACGCGCTCCATCCGGGCCGAGCATCAGGAGGTGGCCGGCCTGCTGGACCAGGTGGCGCCGATTGCGAGCTGCCCGGACGAGCTGCGCCGCCTCAAGGACCGGCTCCTGGCGGCGCCTGTCCCCCAGCGCCGCGACGCGCACCTGGCCGTCCGCGACGCCCTGCTGGCGCTGAGGCGCGATCCGGCCCCGGCGCGCCAGCCGTTGATCCAGTGGAAAGAGCGCCACACCCGCGAACAGCGCGAGCGTTACGGCTCGCACCTGCACAGCCAGTCCGCCGAGTCGGCCCTGAACGTGGCCGAGGTCCGGCCGCGCTATTCCGACCGCTCGCCCGAGGTGCACGGTTTTGAGATCCTCAACGCCTGCTTCGACGCCATGCTGGCGCGCGACCCGCGCGTGGTGGCCTTCGGCGAGGACGTCGGCCATCTGGGCGACGTCAACCAGGGCTTCGCCGGCCTGCAGGCCCGGTACGGCGCGCGGCGCGTCTCCGACACCGGCATCCGCGAGGCCACCATCGTCGGGCAGGCCATCGGCCTGGCGCTGCGCGGCCTGCGCCCAATCGCCGAGATCCAGTACCTGGACTATCTGCTCTACGCCCTGCAGGTCCTCTCGGATGACCTGGCCTGCCTGCACTGGCGCACCGCGGGCGGGCAGAAGGCGCCCGTCATCCTCCGCACCCGCGGCCACCGGCTGGAGGGCATCTGGCATTCTGGTTCGCCCATGGCGGCGACCATCCATCTGTTGCGCGGCCTGCACGTGCTGGTGCCGCGCGACATGACCCAGGCCGCCGGCTTCTACAATACCCTGCTAAAATCGGATGAGCCGGGGCTGGTGGTGGAGGTGCTCAACGGCTATCGCCTGAAGGAGCGCCGGCCCGACAACCTGGCCGAGTTCACCATCCCGGTGGGCGTGCCCGAGATCATCCGGCCTGGCGCGGACATCACGCTGGTGACCTACGGCGCGTGCTGTCGCCTGGCGCTGGAGGCCGCCGGCCTGCTGGCGAAGGTCGGCGTGGAGGCCGAGGTGATCGACGTCCGTTCGCTGCTGCCCTTCGACCGCTTCGGCCTGATCGGCGAGTCGCTCAAACGCACGAACCGCATCGTGTTTCTGGACGAGGATATGCCCGGCGGGACGACGGCGTACATGTACCAGGAGGTGCTGGAGCGCCAGGGCGGCTTCCGCTGGCTGGACTCCGAGCCGCGCACCCTCGCGGCCCAGCCGCACCGCCCGGCCTACAGCTCCGACGGCGACTACTGGTCCAAACCCAACGTCGAGCAGATTTTTGAGGCGGTCTACGACGTCATGCACGAGGCCGACCCCGCGCGTTATCCGCTGTTTTATCGTTGAAAGCTGACCGGGTGACCGGGGAGGGGGCGGCACAGTGATCCCGCCCCGTTTCGTCGCCTGGGCGCCCCGTCGCCCTCTCAGCCTGTCAGGAGTCTGCATGCCCACCACGCAAGTCCTCATGCCCCAGCTCGGCGAGTCCGTCGTCGAGGGCGTCGTCAGCAAATGGCTCAAGCAGGAGGGCGACCCGGTCCAGGAGTTCGAGCCGCTGCTGGAGATCAACACCGACAAGGTCGACACCGAGATCCCGGCCCCGGCCTCCGGCGTCGTCCTGCGCTTGCTGGTGGCGCCCGGGACCACGGTCAAGGCCGGCGCGCCGATCGCCGTCATCGGCCTGCCGGACGACGCCCCGGCGCCGGCGCCGACCAATGGCCACAGCCAGGCGGCGGCGGCGGAGGCCGGGACGCCGGCTGCGCGCCGCGAGTTGGGCTTTATCTCGCCGGTCGTCGCCAAGCTGGCCGACGAGCACGGGGTGGACCTCCACCAGGTGGCCGGCAGCGGCCTGGGCGGACGGATCACCAAGAAGGATGTGCTGAACTATCTGGAGACGCGCAAAGGCGGAGTCGCGCTACCCGCTTCGGCGCTACCCGCTTCGGCGGCGCCCGTTTCGGCCGGCCCGGCCCCCGCCGAACCCAAACCTGGGCCGGCCCTCAGCCAGCCACTGGCGGTGATCAGCCCGCCTCCAACCCCCGGCCCCCCGGCCTCCGAAGACTCCCTCCGCGTCGAGGGCATGCGCCAGCTCATCGCCGAGCACATGGTGCGCAGCAAGCGCACCGCGCCGCACGTCACCACCGTGTTCGAGGTTGATATGACGCGGCCGCTGGCGCACCTGGAGGCGAACCAGGCGGCCTTCGCCCGCGACGGCGTCAAACTGACGCTGACCGCCTACTTCCTCTCGGCCATCGTCGCCGGCCTGAAAGCCGTCCCCCTCGTCAACAGCCAGTGGGTCGAGGACGCCGGCGGCGCCCGCATCGTCCTGAAGCGCGAAATCAACATCGGGATGGCGGTGGCGCTGGAGGCCGGGGAACAGGGCGCGGGCCTCATCGTGCCGGTCATCAAGCGCGCCGACGAGAAGAGCCTGCTCGGACTGGCGCGCGAGATCAACGACCTGGCCCGCCGCGCGCGGTCCCGGAGCCTGAAGCCGGACGAGGTGCAGGGCGGCACGTTTACGCTGACCAACCACGGCGTGAGCGGCTCGCTCTTCGCCACGCCCATTATCAACCAGCCGCAGACCGGCATCCTGGGCGCGGGCGTCGTCCAGAAGCGCGTCGTGGTCATCACCCGCGACGGGCAGGACTCGCTCGCCATCCGGCCGATGGTCTATCTGACGCTGACCTTCGACCACCGCGTGCTGGACGGCGCCACCGGCGACCGCTTCATGCAGGCCGTGAAGGCGGCGCTGGAGAACTGGAGTTAAAAAAGGAACGTCTATGGCCACCGCCACGCACGACCTGTCTCACCTCTCGCCGGTCTGGGGCCGCGCCGTCGCCGAGCCGCTCATCGCCGAGCGCGGCGAGGGCGCCTATCTGTACACCGTCGATGGCCGCCGTTTCCTGGATTTCACCTGCGGCATCGGCGTCACCAACACCGGCCACGCCCACCCGCGCGTCGTCAAGGCCATCCAGGATCAGGCCGCCCGGATCATCCACAGCCAGGCCAACATCGCCTACCACGTCCCGATGCTCCAGCTGGTGGACGAGCTGCTGCGGATTGTGCCGGCCCCGCTGACGTCTTTCTACTTCTCGAACTCCGGCGCCGAGATCACCGAAGGCGCCGTCAAGCTCGCCAAGCAGGCCACCGGCCGGCCGAATGTCATCGTCTTCAGCGGCTCGTTTCACGGCCGCACGCACCTGACGATGAGCATGACGACCTCCAAGACGATTTATCGCGCGGGCTATCAGCCGCTGGTGCCCGGCATCTTCGTCGCCCCCTACCCGTACGCCTACCGCTACGGCTGGGACGAGGCGACCACGACCGAGTACTGCCTGAAGGAGCTGAAGCAGCTGCTCAAGGCGCAGACCGCCCCCGCCGAGACGGCGGCCGTGATCATCGAGCCCGTGCTGGGCGAGGGCGGCTACGTGGTGCCGCCGGCCGCCTTCCTGCAGGAGCTGCGCGAGCTGTGCGACCACTACGGCATCCTGTTCATCGCCGATGAGGTCCAGTCCGGCTTCGGACGCACCGGCCGCTGGTTCGCCGTCGAACACTTCGGCGTCCTGCCCGATATCCTGACGATGGCCAAGGGCATCGCCTCCGGCCTGCCGCTCTCCGGCCTGGCCGCCAGCCCGGAGCTGATGGCTAAATGGACGCCCGGCTCGCACGGCGGCACGTTCGGCGGCAACGCCGTCGCCTGCGCGGCCGGCGTGGCCACCCTGCAGGCCATGCGCGAGGAGAGGCTGGTGGAAAACGCCGAGCGGATGGGCCGGCTGCTCATGGCCGGGCTGCGCGGCCTGCAGGAGGAGTACCCGGAGATCGGCGACGTGCGCGGGCTGGGGCTGATGATCGCCACCGAGTTCACCACGTCCGGGCGCGAGCCCTGGACCGAGCGCGCCAAGGCCACCGCCCGGGCGGCGTTTGGCGAGGGCCTGCTGCTGCTCACCTGCGGTTCCTACGACAACATCCTGCGCTGGATCCCGCCCCTGGTGGTGGACGAGGCCCAGGTGAAGGAGGCGCTGGGGATGTTCGAGCGGGCGCTGCGCCAGGCGGCCGGCTGAGGCCGACGGCTTCGCGGCGAAATCAACCCGGCCCTCGGCCTCCTTAAAAACCACGCGCCCGGCTTCGAGCCGGGCGCGTTCTATGGCCGCGACGTTCAGCGCGCGGCCGCGGCCTGAGGCCGACGGCCGTTGACGGGCCGGGACGCCATCTCCCAGCGGATGTCGTACTCGCAGAAGGGGTCGCCGTCGTGCATGCAGCGCGTCTTGCGGATGTGCGGCACGCCGCCGGCCGCCTCGATGACGCCCTCCATCCAGCCCACGTGGTTGTACGTGCAGCGCTCGCGCGGCTGCTTGCGGCCCATATCCACTTCCTGGCGGATATGGTTCTCGGCCAGCTCGGCGTTGCGCACCACGACGCCCTCGCCCCAGTTGTGGCGCAGGCATAAGTCCATGCGCCGGATCGTGTAGCCCGGATCGCCGGCGCGGAAATGCTGGGCCAGCGCGCCGCCCGGCAGGACGTCGAACTTCGCCCGGTAGCGCGTCATCTCCCGCAGGATGTCGTCGCTGCCGCCGGCCAGTTGGGCGCGGATGGCGTTGGTCAGCGCGCCCAGCAACTCAGGCGGGTACTCGCCGGCGTCGTCAATCGGCCCGCGCAGCAGGCGCTGCTGCTCCCCGTCGAGCGCGCCCAGGACGCGCTCCAGCGCCGCCGGCCCATAGCGCTCCTTGACGAACTGCAGACGGCCGTTGAGCGCCGCGCCGCGCGAAACCTTGCCCGTGATTTTGGCCAGGCTGAACTTGACCACCCGCTGCTGGATCACGCCGGCCAGATCGTTGAGCCGTTGCGTCCGCTCGGTCAGCGCCTGCATCTGGGCGTTCAGCTCGGCGGCGGCGCGGTGCATGGCCTCGGCCGAGCCCTGGTTGGCCTCGCTGACCGCCGCGATCTGGCCGACCTGTTCGGTGACGCTCCGGGCGCCGGCCGCCATCTGCTCGGCGGCGGCGCCGTTGGCCGTCACGATGTCCGAGACCGTCTGCATGGCCGCGGAGAGGTCGTGGGTCGAGCGGTCCATGGCCTGCGCGGCGGCGGCGATCGCCTCCACCTGGCGGCTCACCGCGTCCACCGCCGTGACGATCTCGGCCAGGGCGCGCCCGGCCCCGTCGGCGCTGACCGCGCCGGCCTCCACCTCGCCGGCGCCTTCATCCATCGCCGCCACGGCGTCGGCCACCGTGCGCTGGATGTCCTGGATCAGCTGGCTGATCTCGCCCGTGGCGCGGACCGACTTCTCGGCCAGTTTGCGCACCTCGGCCGCCACCACCGCGAACCCCTGGCCGTGGGCGCCGGCGCGCGCCGCTTCGATGGCGGCGTTCAGCGCCAGCAGGCTGGTCTGCGAGGCGATGTCGTCAATGGTCTCCACAATGGCGCCGATCTGCGACGAGCGCGCGCCCATCTGCGCGACTTTGTCTTTGGCGCGCTCGGTGGCCACCCGGATGCGGCGCAGGCTCTGCAGGCTGGCGTCCACCGTCGTGACGCCGCTGCGCGCGGTCTGAGCCGCGACGCCGGCGCCGCGCGCGCTCGCCTGGGCGTTGCCGGACACCGCCGCCATCCCGGCCGTGATCTGGCGGGCAATCTCGGCGGCCCGGGCCACCGCGCTGGCCTGGTCGCGCGTCCCCTGGGCGACCGAGGCGATGGACCGCGAGACCTGGGCGACGACGGCCGTGGTCTGGGCCACGCTGCCCGCCTGCTGGGCCGCGCCGGCCGTCACCTGCTGGCTGACGGCGCTGATCTGCCCGGCCGATTGCCCGGCCCGGTCGGCGACGGCCGTGATCTGGCCCGCCGCCTGGCTCATGTTGTCGGCGCTCTCCGCCACCTGGCGCACCAGCGCGCGCAGGTTCACGGTCATGCTCTGAAAAGCGCGGCCCAGCTCATCCTGCTCTGACCGCGGGCTCACGTCGCTGGTCAGGTCGCCCTGCGCCAGACGCCCGGCCGCGGCGGCCAGGCCGCACAGGTACTGGGTCAGCTGGCGAAAGGCTTCCGCCATCTGGCCCATTTCATCTTTGGCCTGGAAGGCGTCAACCGCCGACAGCCCGCCGACCGAGAGGCGCTGCGCCTGGTCGGTGAGACGGCGGACCGGGTTGATCACCTGCCGGATGACGATCATCGCCAGGGCCAGGACGACGGGCCCGCCCACGGCGAGCGCCACCGCCACGGTGACGGGCGTGAAGCCCTCATGGCCGAGGAAGAAAGCCAGCGACCCGACGACGGCGTTGCAGCCGACGGAGATCGCGGCCAGCCGGATCGCCAGTCCGCGCCGGTAATAGGCCAGAGCAGCCCCCATCACAGCCGTCACCGCGACGACGAGCGTCCCCGCAAACCAGGCATAGTCTCCGATCATGTCTTGCTCCGCATGAGCCGGGCGGCCCGCCGCCTTGCACAGGCGTGGGCGCCGCAGGCTGGCCCGAGGTTACAGGCGAATCTTACGAGGCGGCGGGGACGGGAACAGTAAAGCCAGGCTGAATCGCCTCTAAACGGAGCGTGAATCTCCGGCCGCGGCGCAACGAAAGAGCGAGGCGGCCGCCGGGCCGCCTCGTCGTTCACGCCTCTTCTTCTTTTTGGGCCAGCCGGTGGGCCAGCAGGATGGGGATCGTCGTCACGGCGATGACGAACAGCGCCGTGACATTGGTCACCGGCCGGTCGCGGGGCCGGGTGAGCTGCTGCAGGATCCAGATGGGCAGTGTGGACTGCTGGCCGGCCGTGAAAGTGGTCACGATCACTTCGTCGAACGACAGCGCAAAGGCCAGCATGCCGCCGGCCAGCAGGGCGGTGCCGATCGCCGGCAGCAGGACATAGCGGAAGGTCTGCAGACCGTTTGCCCCCAGGTCCATCGAGGCCTCGATTTGTGAGTGGGCCGTCCGGCGCAGCCGGGCGATGACGTTGTTGTAGACCGTGACGATGCAGAAGGTGGCGTGGCCGATGACGATGGTCCAGAAGCTGAAGTCCAGCTCCAATAAGTTGAGGGTGGAGCGCAGGGCGATGCCGGTGACGATGCCGGGCAGCGCGATCGGCAGGATGACCAGGAAAGTGAGGGCCTCCTTGCCGAAGAACCGCCGGTTGACGGCCAGCGCCGTCAGCAGGCCGAGCACGACGGCGACCGACATGGCCACGGCGGCCACGGCCACCGAGAGCCACAGCGCCTGCCACAGGTCGGTGCGCGCCCAGGCGGCCGGGAACCAGTGCAGCGTCAGGCCGGGCGGCGGGAAGGTGAAGGCCGCCTCCTCGGTGGTGAAGGCGTACAGCACGATGATGGCCATCGGCACGTGCAGGAAGAGCAGCACGCCGACGGCGGCGATCGTCAGGCCCAATGGCGCGCGGTTGTTCATAGCGCCTCGAACGCCCCCAACCGGCGGGCGACCAGCAGGTACACGCCCATGATCAGCATCGGCACCACCGTCATGGCGGCGGCCAGCGGGATGTTGCCGGCCGTGCCCTGGTGGCGCAGCACCGCCTGGCCGATGAAGAAACTCGAATCCCCGATGACGCCCGGGATGATGAAGTCGCCCAGGGTCAGCGAAAAGGTGAAGATCGAGCCGGCGACCACGCCCGGAAAGGCCAGCGGCAGGATGATGTGCCGGAACGTCTGGCCGGGGCGCGCCCCCAGGTCGCCGGAGGCCTCCAGCAGCGAGGCCGGCACGCGCTCCAGCGCCGCCTGGATCGGCAGGATCATGTACGGCAGCCAGATGTAGACGAAGACCAGGAACATGCCCAGGGCCGAGGTGGAGAGGGACGGCCCGCCGATGACGGGCAGCGCCAGCACGCCGTCCAGGAAGCCGCCCAGGCCGAGCTGGGCGAAGAACCAGCTGACGATGCCCTCGCGGGCCAGGATCGTTTTCCAGGCGTAGACGCGCACGATGTAGCTCGACCACAACGGCAGGATGACGGCCAGATACAGGAAGGCCTTTAGCCGGCCGGCGGCGTAGCGGGCGATGAAATAGGCCAGCGGAAAGGCCAGCAGCGCCGCCGCCGCGGTCACGGCGGCCGCCATGCCCGTGGTGCGCAGGAAGATGTCGACGTTGGCCGGCTCCAGCAGTTGCGCGTACGTCCGCAGCGTGAATTCGCGCACCACCCGGCCGGTGAAGTCGTCGATGGAGAAGAAACTCTGGACCAGCAGCGCGAAGAGCGAGCCCAGGTAGACCACGCCCAGCCAGAGCAGGGGCGGCACGAGCAGGGCCAGCAGCAGCAGCCGCGGCCGCATGTAGAAGAACGTCGAGAGCCGGCCGGCCAGGCCGGGCGACGCGGCGGGCGGGGGCGGGGCGGCCACGGCGGTTACTCGCTTTCGGCCAGGGTCCGGCTGTGGGCCCGTTCCCAGGCCAGGCGCACCCGGCGGCCGCGCGCCGCCAGGACGTCCATCGACGTGGTCCGCAGGTTCTGTTCGACCACGGTCAGGTCGCTGCCGCAATCCAGCGCCACGCGGTAGCGCGTGTTCATGCCCAGGTAGACGACGTCGCGGATCTGGCCGTCGGCGCTGTACTCGTCCGCGGCGGTGGGCGCGCCGGGCTCGCGCAGGTGGATCTTCTCCGGCCGCACCGTGAACGACGCCGGCCGGCCGGTGATGGCGCGCGCCGCGTCGCCGCTGACCACGTTGGAGATGCCCACGAAGCCGGCCACGAACGTCGTCGCCGGGCTCTCGTAGATCTCGGCCGGCGTGCCCACCTGCTCGATCCGGCCGTGGTTGAAGACCGCGATCCGGTCGCTCATGGTCAGCGCCTCTTCCTGGTCGTGGGTGACGAAGATGAACGTGATGCCCACCCGCTGCTGGATGGCCTTGAGCTCCACCTGCATCTCCTGGCGCAGCTTCAGGTCCAGCGCGCCGAGCGGCTCGTCCAGCAGCAGCA
>DAOUAB010000113.1:0-32768 GCA_034434015.1 Anaerolineales bacterium | reverse complement strand
GCTGCCGAAGTTCGAATAGGAGGCGCGCGCGTCGGTGGAGATGGTGGCGCCGACGGTGATGGCGGCGCTCACGCGGGCCGGCGAGTAGTTGCAGGCGTTGCGGTTGCTGTTGCCGGCGGCGATGGCGTAGGTGACGCCGGAGTTGATCGAATTGTTCACAGCGGTATCCAGCGACGTGGACCGGCTGCCGCCCAGGCTCATGTTCGCCACGGCGGGCTTGCGCGCGTTGGCGGTCACCCAGTCCACGCCCGCGATCACGCCGGAGGTGGAGCCCGAGCCGCTGCAACTGAGCACGCGCACGGCCACCAGGCTGACGTTCTTGGCCACGCCGTAGGTGCTGCCGCCGACCGTGCCGGCGACGTGCGTGCCGTGGCCGTTGCAGTCGTTGCCGTTCTGGCCGTCGCCGATGGTGTCGGTGCCGACGGACGCCCGGCCGCCGAATTCGTTGTGCGAGATGCGGATGCCGGTGTCGATGATGTAGGCCGTGACGCCGGTGCCGGTGACGTTGTAGGTGTAGCTGTTGTTCAGAGGCAGGTTGCGCTGGTCGATGCGGTCCAGGCCCCAGGTGGCCGGGGACTGGGTGGCGTCAATGGACATGACCTGGTCCGCCTCGATGTAAGCCACGTTCGGGTTGCGGCTGACCGCCTCCAGCGCCCGCGCCGGGAGCGTGGCTGCAAAGCCGTTGAGGGCCGCGGCGTACTGGAAATGCAGGCGGCCGCCCTGCGCCCGGGCGCTGTTGATGGCGGCCGCGGCCGCGGCGCGGGTGGTGCCCGAGCGGAAGACTACGATGTAGCGATCCGCGATGGCGGCCGCCGACTCGCGGCCATAGACCGGCGCCGCATGTCCGGCAGCGGCGGCTGGCTGGATAGACGCCAAGAGCAGGGCGAGCGCCACGATCACGAACCCGAGTCGCCTGAGCAACATGCTGGACCTCCTGGAGAGATGAAGAGACGGCCGGTTTCAACGGTTCAAAAGGTTCAAATGGAGTTTAGCGGCCATATAAGTCGCGTCAAGCCCCCGGTCGGCGGAGTCTTATATTAAGTTCGTGTTGATGGCGGCCTATCCAGAAGCAGCTGATATAGTTGTTAAGATCCGGCGCTGGAGCGCCGAAGCACGCGGCGCGTGGCCTCGGACCACGAACGGCTTGTCCTGGCCGTGTGCGCCGCCTGGCCGGGCCGTTGCCAAGACTCGAAAAATGACCGGTACATTTGGGTGCCTTCGGGCTTTTGGGCTGACCCGTCCGCCTGGCAGACACCCATCACCGACGCCATGCCGGCGAAAGCCGGCATCCAGGAGCAGAAGCTCGCAGACGAGCGGGCGCTTCCGGGCCCCGGCCTTCGCCGGGACGACGGTGGAAATGGTTGCGCCCAGGCGCGGCGGCCTGGAGATTGACCGCCAGCGGCGAAGGCACCCGTCCATTTTGTCCACTCCGCGAGTTGGATTATCATTGTCCCGCAGGGGGCCTGTTACCACGACTCAGTGGAGGCCATGTGCGACGCTGGAATGGGTGGGGCGACGCCGCCACCACGTACCCTCTGCCGGATTCCGCCGCTGCGTATCTGGCCGACCGGGTGGGGCCGGGTCTGGCGCTGAGCGACGCCAGTCTCGCAGAGGCGCTGGCTGGAGCGCCGGCTTCGCGGCTGGCCGCCCATCCCCTCGTCACCGTCGATCCCACCGAGCGGCTGCTCCACGCCCGCGGCCAGAGCCTGCCGGACTGGGCCGCCCTGCGGTCCGGCCGGGTGGGCGTCTTCCCGGACGGCGTCGCCTATCCGATGTCCGACGACGATGTGCGCGCTCTGCTGGCCTATGCGCGCGCCACCGGCGCGCGCCTCATCCCGTATGGCGGCGGCAGCAGCGTGGTAGGCCACATCAATCCATTGCCCGGCGAAGCGCCGGTCCTCACGGTGGACCTGACGCGCCTGAATCGCCTGACCGACCTCGACCCGACCAGCCGCCTGGCGACGATCGAGGCCGGCGCCAGCGGCCCGGAGATCGAGGCCCAGTTGCGCGCGCGCGGCTACACGCTCGGCCATTTCCCGCAATCGTTCGAGCTGTCCACCCTCGGCGGCTGGATCGCCACACGCTCCAGCGGCCAGCAATCGTATCATTACGGCCGCATCGAGGCCCTGTTCGCCGGCGGCCACGTCGAGACGCTGCTCGGCCCGCTCGATCTGCCCCCGCACCCGGCCAGCGCCGCCGGGCCGGACCTGCGCCAGATGATCCTGGGTTCGGAGGGTCGGCTGGGCGTCATCACGCGCGCCATCGTTCGCGTCCGTCCGGCGCCGGAGGCCGAGGGCTTTTACGGCGTCTTCTTCCACACCTGGGAGGCCGGCGCGGCCGCCGTGCGCGCCATCGCCCAGGCCGGTGTGGGCGTCTCCATGCTGCGCCTGAGCGACGCGCTGGAGACCGAGACCACGCTGCGTCTGGCCGGCCATGAGAATCTGGTGGCCTGGGCCGAGCGCGGGCTGCGCCTGGCCGGCTACGGCCCGGAGCGCTGCCTGCTCTTGTTCGGCGTCACCGGCGAGCGGGCCCCGACCGAGTTCGCCCGGCGGCAGGCCGAGGCGGCCTGCCGAGACCACGGCGGCCTGGTGGTCGGGACCGCCATCGGGAACCGCTGGCGCAAGACGCGCTTCCTCACCCCGTACCTGCGCAACTCCCTGTGGGAGGCCGGTTACGCGCTGGATACGCTCGAGACGGCCGTATCCTGGTCGGCCGTGCCGGCGCTGGCCCAGGCGCTTAAGGAGTCGTTGCGTCAGGCGCTGGACGGCGTCGGCGAACGTGTGCTGGCCTTCGCCCATCTCTCGCACGTCTACGCCGACGGCGCGAGCATTTACGTGACCTACCTGTGGCGCCGGGCCGCCGATCCGGAGGAGACCGTGCGCCGCTGGCGGGCGCTCAAAGGCGGCGCCAGCCGCGTGCTGGTCGCCCACCACGGCACCATCAGCCATCAGCACGGCGTCGGCGTGGACCACGCCCCGTACCTGTCCGCCGAGAAGGGCGCGGTGGGGATGACGATGCTGGAATCCGTCCGGCGCGCGCTGGACCCGGACGGGCTGCTCAATCCCGGAAAGCTCGTGTGATGTGGACTCACGGCTGGCGTGACCGCGTCTGGTCCGACCTGGACCGGCCCTGGGACCTGATCGTCATCGGCGGCGGGATCACGGGCGCCGGCATCCTGCGCGAGGCGGCCCGCGCCGGGCTGCGCGCCCTGCTGGTCGAGCAGCACGACTTTGCCTCCGGCACTTCGTCGCGCTCGTCCAAGCTGGTGCACGGCGGTTTACGCTATCTCAAACAGGGCGAGATCCGGCTGACGTTCGAGTCGGTGCGCGAGCGCGAGCGCCTGCTGCGTGAAGGCCGCGGCCTGGTCAGTTCGCTCGGCTTCCTGATGCCCACCTACGCCGGCGACCGGCCGCCCGCCTGGGTCTTTGGCCTGGGCCTGATGGTCTACGACATCCTGGCGATGAAGTTCAACCACCGCCGCTACGACGCCCTGGATATGCGCGACCTGTGCCCGGGCCTGGCCGAGACGGGTCTGCAGGGCGGCTACCGTTACTTCGACGCGCTGACCGACGATGCGCGGCTGGTGCTGCGCGTGCTGCGCGAAGCCGTGGCGGGCGGCGCCGTCGCCCTGAATTATGCGCGCGTCGTCGGCCTGCTGCGCGACCGCTCCGGCCAGGTGCGCGGCGTGGCGCTGCAGGACGTGGCCGCCGCCGGGCAGTCGCGCACGGCCGAGGCGCAGGCGGCGGCCGTCATCAACGCTACGGGCGCGTGGGCGGACGAGGTGCGGGCGCACGCCGACCGTCGGCGGCCTGCCCAGCGCCTGCGCCCGCTGCGCGGCAGCCACCTGATCCTGCCGGCCGGGCGCGTGCCGCTGCGCCGGGCCGTCACCTTTCAACACCCGTCCGACCGGCGGCCGGTCTTTGCGCTGCCCTGGGAGGGCGTGACCCTGTTCGGCACCACCGATGTGGATCATGGCCGGAAGGTGGAGACGGACCCGGGCATCACGTCGCCGGAGGTTGATTACCTCCTGGCAGGCCTGGCTTACGCGTTCCCGCTGCTCAAACTCGGGCCGGACGATGTGCTGGCCACGCTCTCGGGCGTGCGGCCGGTGGTGGACACGGGCAAGGCAGACCCGTCGAAAGAGTCGCGTGAGCACGTCCTGTGGCGTGACGCCGGCATGGTGACCGTCACCGGCGGCAAGCTGACGACCTTCCGGCTGATGGCGCACGAGGCCCTGCTGGGCATCCGCGCCCGCCTGCCGGGCCGGCCGCGCTTCGACGCCGGCCGCTCGATGCTGGACCCCATCCCGGAGGCGGCGCCGGCGGCGGCCGGGTTAGACCCGGCCACCCGGCTGCGGCTGGCCGGCCGCTACGGCGCCGACATGCCGGCGTTGCTGGAGGCGGCGCGGCCCGGTGAGTTGGGCCGCGTCGGCGACTCGGTGACGGTGTGGGCCGAGCTGCGCTGGGCGGCGCGGGCCGAGGGCGTGGTGCACCTGGACGACCTGTTGCTGCGCCGGGTGCGTCTGGGCCTGCTGCTGCCGCGCGGCGGCCAGGATTACCTCAACGACATCCGCGCCATTGCCCAGCCGGAACTGGGGTGGGATGACGCGCGCTGGCAACAGGAGGCCGCGGCCTATGTGCGGCTGTGGCGGGCGAGCTATTCACTGCCGGAGGAAAACGCATGAAGATCCTGGCTCTGGAAAAGCCGGTCCCGGGCGCGGCGGCCGATGCGTTCACGCCCGAATTGCTGGCGGCCGAAGCCGCGCAGGTGTGGACGCTGTACCAGGAGGGCCTGCTGCGCGAAATCTACTTCCGCAAAGACCGCCATGAGGCGGTGCTGATCCTGGAATGCGCTGATGAAGTGGAAGCGCGCGCGGCTCTGGGCGCGCTGCCCCTGGTTCAACGCCGGCTGATCGATTTCGATGTTATCCCGCTGACGCCGTATCCCGGCTTCGCGCGCCTGTTCGCCGCGCCGGGCTGACCCGCAAGACACGCAGGCGCGGCACTCCCATGACCAAGGACCTCCTGCTGGCTATTGACAACGGCACGCAAAGCGTCCGCGCCCTGCTCGTCGACCCGCAGGGCAACCTGATCGCCAAAGCGCGCGTCCCGATCGAGCCGTATTTTTCGGACGCCCCCGGCCTGGCCGAGCAGCACCCGGAGGTCTTCTGGGAGGCGGTGTGCCAGGCCTGTCAGCAGTTATGGACGCGGCCGGGCGTGGACAAAGGCCGATTGGCGGCCGCGGCCCTGACCACCCAGCGCGGCACCGTCGTCAACCTGGACGCCGCCGGCCGGCCGCTGCGGCCCGCCATCCTCTGGCTCGATCAGCGGCGCACCGAGGGGCTGACGCCGGTCGGCGGCGTGTGGGGCCTGGCGTTCCGGCTGTCCGGCATGAGCGCGACCGTGGCCTATCTTCAGGCTGAGGCCGAGGCCAACTGGCTCCGCACCCACCAGCCGGAGATCTGGCGGCAGACGCACAAGTATCTGTTGTTGTCCGGCTACCTGACTTATCGCCTGGTCGGCCGGTATGTGGACTCGGCCGGCTGCCAGGTGGCCTACCTCCCGTTCGATTACAAGAACCTGCGCTGGGCGAACAAGCGGGATTGGAAGTGGGAGGCGGTGCCGATGGACCCGGCGCTGCTGCCCGAGCTGACGCCGCCGGCCGGGGTGCTGGGCGAGGTCACGCGCGAGGCGGCCGAGGCCACCGGGATCCCCGCCGGCCTGCCGCTGGTGGCCGCCGCGGCGGACAAGGCCTGCGAGGTGATCGGCGCCGGCTGTCTCGATCCGCATATCGCCTGCCTGAGCTACGGCACCACGGCGACGCTGAACACCACACACCGGCGCTACGTCGAGGTCATCCCGCTCATCCCGCCTTATCCGGCGGCTGTGCCGGGCGCCTACAGCGTGGAGACCAGCGTCTACCGCGGCTTCTGGATGGTGAGCTGGTTCAAGAATGAGTTCGCGCAGCATGAGCAGCGCCTGGCCGAGGAGCGCGGCGTGGCCCCGGAGGACCTGTTCGATGACCTGGTGCGCGCGGTGCCGCCGGGATCGCAGGGCCTGGTGCTCCAGCCGTACTGGTCGCCGGGGCTGAAGGTGCCGGGGCCGGAGGCCCGGGGCGCCATCATCGGCTTTGGCGACGTCCACACGCGCGCGCACGTCTACCGCGCCATCCTCGAGGGCCTGGCCTATGCCCTGCGCGAGGGCGCCGAGCGGACCGTGAAGCGCAGCGGCGTGCCGATTACGGCCCTGCGCGTGGCCGGCGGCGGCAGCCAGAGCGATGCCGCCATGCAGATCACGGCCGACATTTTCGGCCTGCCGGCCTCCCGCCCGCACCTCTACGAGGCCTCCGGCCTGGGCGCCGCCATCGACGCGGCGGTGGGCGCGGGCCTGCACCCGAGTTTCGAAGCCGCCGTGGCGGCGATGACGCGCCTGGGCGATACGTTCACGCCCAACCCGGCGGCCCAGGCGATTTATGAAGCGTTATTCCAGCAGGTGTATCGCCAGATGTACGCGCGTCTGCGGCCGATGTACGAGGCGCTGCGGCGGATTGCGGCGTAGCGGGGCAGGGGGAGGTCAGGCGAGGCCGTGGCGCTGTTTGACCGCCGCCACGACCGCCTCGACTGCTTGCTGAACCCGTTGGCGCCGGTCCGGATCGAGCGCCGGCGCTTCCTGGTCGCGCAGCCAGCGGCCCCCATAGGCTGACCGGTAGCGTTCCGGCAGTTCATCCGGGAAGGTCTGGCCGGACATTACGCCGAAGGCCAGCGTCCAGGCGCGCGGCACCACAGTGAGGTCGTAGCCGCCGCCGCCCAGCGCCAGCCAGCGCGGGGCCAGCGCTCCCAATCTCTCGAAGATCGCGGTCTGCCCGGAGGTGGTCAGCGCCAGGTTGGCCAGCGGGTCGCGGTAGTGCGTGTCCACCCCCAGCTGCGTCACCACAATATCGGCCTGGAAGCGCTCGAGGAGCGGCGGGACCACCTCGCCGAACGCCCACAGGTAGGCGTCGTCGTCCGTGAGCGGCGGCAGCGGGACGTTGACGCTGAAGCCGCGCCCGGCGCCGGCGCCGATCTCGTCCACGAAGCCGGTGCCCGGGAAGAGCGTCCGGCCGTCCTGGTGCAGGGAGATGGTCAGCACGCGATCGGTGTCGTAGAAGGCGCTCTGGACGCCGTCGCCGTGGTGCACGTCCACATCCACGTAGGCCACGCGCCGGCCGCGCCGCAGCAGCCAATGGATGGCGACGGCCGCGTCGTTGAAGACGCAGAAACCGGAGGCCCGGTCCCGGCCGCCGTGGTGCAGGCCGCCGCTGAAATTGAAGGCCACGTCGCACTCGCCGCTCGCCAGACATTCGGCGGCTTGCAGCGCGCCGCCCACCTTCAATCCCTCGGTCTCGTACATGCCCGCGAACACGGGGTTGTCGCCCGGCCCAAAGCCATAGCGCGCGGGCGGGAAGGAGGGCCGGTCTGACGCCGCGGATCGGCTGAGCGCCTTCACCGCGTCGATATATTCGTGAGAGTGGAACAGGGCCAGCTCGTCCTCGCGCGCCGGGCGCGGCGGCAGCACGCGGACGCCCGGCGCCGCGAACGCGCCGTACTCGTCCAGCAGCGCGTGGGTGCGCTGCAGGCGCTCCGGCTTGAGCGGGTGCTGCGGGCCGTGCCCGCGCTCCCAGACGGCGGGCGAGGCGATGAAGACGACGCGGCGCATAAAACAAGTCTCTGTTCTCGGCGCTCCCGGCGGCGAAAAAGGCGGCGGCGCCTGGGCCTACAACGCCTGAGTCAAAATGTCGATCAAGGCTTCGTCGGTTAGCTTCACCGGGTTGCCCTGCATGCTGGAAGCTTTCTGACCACGGCGCGCGATCTCGGGCAGGTCGGCGGCGGTCACGCCGTAGCGCGAGAGCGGCGGCACGTCCAGCGCCGCGCACAACGCGCGCACCCAGGCCACGCCCGCCTCGGCCGTGGCGTCGGGCCGGCCGGTGAGCAACGCCGCCGCTTCCGCGTAACGCTTCAGATGAGGGCCGGGGGCGCGCAAGTTGGCGTCCATCACCACCGGCAGCAGGCGGGCGCATATAGCGCCGTGCGGGGCCGGGAACATCCCACCGATCGGCCCGGCCAGGCCGTGGACGGCGCCGAGCCGGGCGTTGGCCAGCGCCAGCCCGCCGCAGAGCGACGCCAGCGCCATGTCCTCGCGCGCCCCGGCGTCCGCGCCGTCCTCGAAAGCCCGGCGCAGACTGCGCGCCACACGCGGGATAGCGTCCCGGCACAGGGCGTCGACGAACGGGTTGGCGGCGTGGCTCACAAAGGGCTCGATGAGCTGCGTGAGCGCGTCCAGGCCGGCGGTGGCCGTCACGAACGGCGGCGCGGAATGCGTCAGCTCGGGGTCCACCACGGCGACGCGCGGCAGCATCCGGGGGCTGCGCAGGCTGACTTTGGCGCGCTGCTCGGGCACGCTCAGCACGGCGTTGCGCGTGACCTCGGAACCGGTGCCGGCCGTGGTCGGCGCGGCGATGTACGGGGCCGGCGCCTGTCCCAGCGGCCGGCCCCGGCCCACCCCCTCCAGATAGTCCAGCGGGTCGCCGGGGTTGGTGAGCAGCGCCGCGATGGCCTTGCCGGTGTCCAGGACGCTGCCGCCTCCGACGCCGATGACGACGTCGCAGCCGGCCGCGCGCGCCTGTTCCACGCCGGCCAGCGCCAGGGCCACGGTCGGCTCGCCCGGGACCGTGAACAACGTGGTCTCCAATCCCTGGGCGCGCAGCGCGTCCCTCAGCGGCGCAGCGCGGCTCGCCTCGCGGCCGGTGACGACCAGGGCGCGCCGCCCGAAATCGGCGGCCAGCGCCGGGACCTCGCGCGAGACGCCGGGCCCGAACAGGATGCGGCCGGCGGTGGCAAACTCGAAGCGCATGCGCTATCCCCAGCCCGCGTCTTCCGGGAAGACGTTGGCATAGACCACCCGCGTCCGGGGCTCGGCCAGCAGCGGCTCGGCGACCTCGCGCCAGCGTTGATAGTGCGCGGTCTCCTTGTGCCGGGCCGGGTCTTCCGGCGTGCGGTAGACCTCCACCAGCACAAAGCGGGTCGGGTCGTCCGCCTGCTGGAGCACGTCGAAGCGCGCGACGCCCGGCTCCTGGAGCGAATGGCGGGCGTTGTCCAGCGTGGCGGCCTGGAAGGCTTCGAGCGAGTCGGGTCTGACGCGGATGAAGACGTGGACGATGTACATGCGTTCTCCTAGTGAGTGAACGAGCGCGCCGGCCGCTCGTCGAACCGGTGCAGGCCGACCGCCCGGGCGGCGGCGTACGCGTCGGCCAGCTCGCGGGCCGTGATGCGGCGGTTGATCTCCGGGAAGCGCCCGGCCGAGACGCGGTGGGCGGGGTGGTATTGGGCCATCAGGTTGACGTACGTGTCCGGCGACACCGACTCGGCCAGGAAGCGCAGGATGTCGCGCGCGCCGGCGGCGTCGCCCGGCATCACCAGGTGCCGGACGAGCACGCCGCGCTTCGCCAGCCCGTGCTCGTCCAGTTTCAGCACGCCGACCTGGCGGTGCATCTCGACGATGGCCCGGCGCGCGGCGTCCGGGTAGTCCCGGGCCAGCAGATACTTCAACGCGCGCCGTTCATCCCAGACCTTGAAATCGGGCATGTAGATGTCCACCACGCCGTCCATCAGGCGCAGGCTGTCCAGCGAGTCGTAGGCGGAGGTGTTATAGACGATGGGCAGTCGCAGGCCGCGCTCGACGGCCAGCGGCAGGGCCTCCAGGATCTGCGGCACGACGTGCTCCGGCGTGACCAGGTTGAGGTTGTGGCAGCCGGCGGACTGGAGGGCGAGCATGATCTCCGCCAGGTGTTCGGGCCGCGCCTCGACGCCGGCCGGCTGCTGGCTGATGTCGTGGTTCTGGCAGAAGACGCAGCGCAGGTTGCACCACGCGAAAAAGAGCGTGCCGCTGCCGTTCCAGCCGCGCAGGCAGTCTTCCTCGCCGAAGTGCGGGAAGGCGCTGGCGACGCGCGCGTAACGTCCGGTCTTGCAGGCCGCCGTCTTGTCCGCCAGCCGGTCCACGCCGCAGGCGCGCGGGCAGGCGCGGCACGCGGCCAGGCCCTGGACGGCCTCGCGCGCCCGGCGCTGGAGCTCGCCGCTGCGGTGCAGCGCCAGATACGCCGGCTCGAAGTCGGCGGCGCGGAGGCGGAAACGCGGTTCGGTGTGCGCCGGCTGTGGGACAGGCATCGGTGGGGGGCGCTCTAAGTCAAGCGTTGCAGGACATTGTAAATCGCATTCGCGCCGAAGGCGATAGCGTCGGCCGGCACACGCTCGTCGGCGCCGTGGATGACGCCGGCGAAGTTGAAGTCGGCGGGCAGCTTCATCGGCAGGAAGCCGTACGTCTGGATGCCCAGGCGCGCGAAAAAACGGCCGTCGGTGACGCCGCTCAACAGCAGCGGCGTCGGCGCGCCGGCCGGATCGGCCTGGCGCAGGACCTCGGCCAGCAGGTCGAACAGGCCCAGGTCCATCGTGGCCGGGCCGGGGTCGTAGCGGACCACCTCCACCTCGACGTCGTCGCCCAGGACCGGGCGCAGTTCGGCCAGCATATCCGCCGGCGTGAAGCCCGGCAGCAGGCGTCCGTCCAGGCCGACCGAGACCTCGGCCGGGATGACGTTGATCTTGTCGCTGGCCTGCAGCATGGTGGGGTTGGCGGTGTTGTGCAGGAGCGGGTCGAACACGCGCCCGCGCTCGCCGAGCACATCCAGCACGGAGTCGGTCAGGGCCGGGTTGAGGAGCTGGCGCAGCAGGAGGCCGGCGGCCCCAGGCAGGGCGGCGGCGAGGCGCTCGAACATCAGGCGCGCCGGCGGCGTGACGTGCACGGGCAGCCGGCGCCGGTCCAGGCGTTCCAGCATCCGCGCCAGCCGCGCCATCGCCCCGCCGCGCGCCGAGAGCGAGCCGTGGCCGGCCGGGCCGCGCACGATCGCCTTGAGCGCGCACAGCTGTTTTTCGGCGACCATGATCGGGTAGAAGCGGCGTCCGGCGATGTGCAGGGAGAAACCGCCGAACTCGCCCAGCGCGTAGCGGATGCCGGCGAACAGGCCGGCGTGCTGCTCCACCAGGAACTTCGCGCCGAAGTCGCCGCCGGCCTCCTCGTCGCTCACCAGGGCCAGCACCACATCGCCGGGCAGCCGCGCGCCCTCGGCCCTGGCCCGCAGGACGGCGGCGACGAGCATGGCCACGCCGCCCTTCATGTCCAGCGCGCCGCGGCCCCAGATGAAGCCGTCGGCGCTCTCGGCCGCGAAGGGCGGGCGGCTCCAGCGCTGGCCGGCGGTTGTCACCACGTCGACGTGGCCGTAGAGCAGGATCGGCGCGGCGCGGCCCTCGCCGGGCAGGCGCGCCACCAGGTTGGGGCGCTCCGGGGTCCGGGCGTAGAACGTGGACGGGATGCCGGCGTCGCCGAGCAGGCCGGCGAGGTAAGCCAGGCAGGCCGCCTCGTTCCCCGGCGGGTTGGTGGTGTCGAAGCGGATCAGGTTCTGGAGCAGTTCGGCGGGGCGTTGGTAGAGGGGGTCGTGTGACATGGTCGCCGGGAAAGAAATGGCTGTGGAGTGCGTTTTTCGGTTTGTTGACAGGAACGCCTCTAAACCGCCTCTGGCGGCAGGGTCTCATCGCCGGCGGCGCCGCGCCGCGACAGGAAGTAACTGACCGCGGCGACGCGCCCCTCGCGCAACTGGACCACCCAGGTGCGGTAGATCGCGCCGACCGGCAAAGCGGTCGGGTCGATGAAATTCAGATAGATCACGCGCGCCTCCCGCCCGCCGGCGCCGCGCCAGACCTCCGGCAGCCGCCCGGCCTCCGGGGCGTGCTCGGGCCGGCGCTCGATCGCCTGGCGGCAGGCGGCTAATTCGTCGGGGGTGACTTCCGCGCTCATGGTGATGGAACGATCGCGCTCATTCCGGCACCCGCCAGAGCTTCTCGGCGCGCACCGTCGGCTCGCCCTGGCCGGGGTCGCGTTCCACCACGCCCTCCACCACGAACGGCCCGGCCGAGTCCGTGAGCGCCGCCCGGCAGCGCCGGTAGACGTCGCCGCTCAGGATCACCTCCAGCATGCCGTCCAGGTCCTCCAGCGACATGAAGTAGGTGTAATCGCCGGACGTGTCGCTCAGGCGGCCGCGCCGCCAGATCTGGCGCATGCCGGCCACGCGCACGCGCTGGCCGACGCGACTGGCGGCCTCGACCGTGTTGAGCGCACCCGCGGCGGCGAGTTTTTCGGCCGCCAGTTCGAGCGGATGGGCGATGACGCTGGCTTCCAAAAGCTCTTCCTGCGCCGCGACCTTCTGCGCCAGCGTCCAGTCGTCGCCGTCGCCGGCCTCGCCGCCGAAGAGCGCCATCTGGCCGCGTTCCCAGCGCCCGCCCTTCAACTCGCGCAGTAAAGCCGGGATCGCGCCCAGGCCCTCCAGCGCGCCGACCTTGACGAGCGCCTCGGCTTCCTGCGGGCGCGGATCGACGCGGGCCAGGAAATCCTGCAGAGAACTGAACGGGCGCTCGCGCTGAATGGCCTCGATGGTGCGCCCGGTCAGGTCACGCACCTGGTCCAGGCCCATGTAGAGCACCGGCTGGCCGTTCTGATAGACCACGCTGAACTCGCGCCCGGCATGGTTCACGTGCGGCGGGCGCAGGGCGAGGCCCAGGCGGCGCGCTTCGGTGAGGTAGACGCGCTGGCGATAGTAGCCGCCCCAGTTGGCGAGCACGGCGGCCATGAACTCGGCCGGGTGGTGGGCTTTGCACCACGCCGCCCGCCAGGCGACCTGCGCGTACGAGGCGGCGTGCGCTTTGGGGAAGCCGTAGCCGGCGAAGGCCGCCATCAGCTCCCACACCCGCTCGCCGACCGCCGGCGGCACGCCGCTTCTGGCCTCGGCCCCGGCGATAAAGCGCTCCTTGAGCGATTGCATCTGCTTGCCGGGATCGAAATGGCTCATCGCCCGACGCAGTAAATCCGCATCGGCCAGCGACAGCCCGGCCAGCTCGTGCGCGATGCGCAGCACCTGCTCCTGGTAGAGGATGACGCCGTACGTGTCCGCCAGCAGGGGCGCCAGCGCCGGGTGGATGTGCTGGACCGGCTCGCGGCCCAGGTGGCGGCGCACGAAGGCGTCCTTCAGGCCGCCGGTGAGCGGGCCGGGCCGGTAGAGCGCCAGCGCCGTCATCAGGTCGTCCACGCTCTGGGCCTGCACCTCTTTGAGGGTGGCGCGCATGCCCGGGCTTTCGATCTGGAAGCAGCCGATGGTGCGCGCGGTGCGGACCAGCTCACGCGTGGCCGCGTCGTCGTCCGGGATGGCGTCCAGCACCGCCAGGGCCGGCGTGATGGAGCGGCGCTGCGCCAGCGCTTCGGCCACGTCCGCAATCACGCTCAGGCCGCGGATCCCCAGCAGATCGATCTTGATCAGGCCCAGGGCGCCGAGCGCCTCCAGGTCCAGTTGCGTGGCCGGCAGTCCCTTGGCGGCCTGGAAGGTCGGCACGAGGTTGGTGACCGGGCCGGGCGTGATGACGACGCCGCCGGGGTGGAGGGAGAGATGATGCGGGCGCTCCAGCAGGGCGGTCGCGTGCTCGAACAGCGAGCGGTGCGCCGGGAAGCGCCGGGCCAGGGCGGCGAAGGGGGCCTCGTCCCGGGGCCGCAGATGCGGCGGCCCCCAGCGCTCAGGCAACAGGTCCACCAGCTGGCTCACCTCGGCCGGCGGCAAACCGAAGGCCTTGGCGGTCTCGCGCAGGGCGGAACGCTCGCGAAAGCGGTTGATGGTGCCGACCAGCGCGCAGCGCTCGTAGCCGTAGCGGTCGAAGACATGCTGGATCACGCGGTCGCGCCGGCGCGAGCACAGGTCGGTGTCGATGTCGGGCGGCGTGGAGCGGGCCGGGTTGAGGAAGCGCTCGAAATACAGGTTGAGGCGCAGTGGATCGGGCGAGGTGATGTCCAGGCAGTGCGCCACCAGCGACGAGGCCGCCGAACCGCGTGACGACACGGGCACGCCGGTCGCCCGGGCATAGTCCAGGATCTCGGCCATGATCAGGAAGAGGGGCGCGTAGCCGCGGGCGCTGATCACGGACAACTCATGCTCCAGACGGGTATGGATCTCCGACGTGATGGCGCCATACAGACGCCGGGCGCCGGCCTCGGCGCGCTGTCGCAAGACATCGGCGGCCGAGGCCCCGTCCGGGAGGGCGATGTCCGGGTAATGCGGCGTCCCCAGCGGCAATTCCAGGCGGCAGCGCCCGGCTGCCTCGCGCGCCGTCTCGAGCGCGGCCGGGGACGCCGCGAAGCGCGCGGCCAGTTCGTCCGGAGAGGGGAAGTGCGCGCCGGGCGGGGCGACCTCGTCCGGGCGCAGCGCGGCGCGCGGCGTGTTCAGGCGGATAGCGGCCGCCGTCGCCTGGAGGTCGGCCTGCTCCGGCGTGAGGTAGTAGATGGGCGGCGCGGCGGCCAGCGGCAGACGCAGGGCATGGGCCGCCTGGGGCGTCGTCGCGTCCGCCGGGTCGGCCAGCGCCGCGTACAGCCGGTCGCCGAACAGGTCGCGCAGCCCGCCCAGCCAGGCGAGGTCGCCGGCGGCCAGGCAGAGCAGGCCAGGAACGTGCGCGGCGAACTGATCGAACGGCAATCCGGCGGCGTAGGCGTCGTCGGCCAGTTGCGCGCTGCTGAGCCGGCACAGGCTGGCCCAGCCCTCCAGGTCCTGAGCCAGCAGGTGGACGCGTCTGTGGTCCGAGCCGGCGGCGATCGGCAGGTCCAGGCCCAGGACCGGGCGCACGCCGGCCGCGCGGCAGGCCGTGTAGAACTCCACCGCGCCGGTCAGCCCGCGATCGGTAAGCGCCAGGGCCGCGAGGCCGTGGCGGGCGGCGGTCGCCGCCAGCGCCTCCGGCGCGGCCAGGCCCTCGCAGAACGAGTAGTCGGAGTGGACGAGCAGCATCGGTAAGACGAGTATCGTAGCGGGGAGGCGGCTTGTCAAATCGGGTGTGTGCTGTGCGAAGTGACAGCAATTCCTATGATATAACTCCTGCGCGTCACCGTGGCGCTGATGGCCTTCGCCCTTCGACAACGGGCTGGCTCAAGGTCTCGCGCAGCGGGCGACGCCCGCGCTCAGGACGAACGGGAAACCGATATGACTACCGCTCTGGCCATCCAGCCGCAGGCCTTCACGTTCGACTCGTTCTTCCACCGGACGCCGGCGCCGGAGTGGGCCTGGCAGGCTATCGCGTTCAGCGAAACATCATCACTGGCTCTTCGTCACCGGCGCGGACGAGAGCCGGCCCAGGCAAGTCTATGCCGCCTACGGTTCCGGCGATTGGCTGGTGGCGGCCCGCGGCGACGCGCTGGCGACGGCCGATCTGAACGTCCCGTTGACCGCGCTTATCAGCTCGACCCCCTGGCACGGCTGGCTCAGGGCCGCGCAGGCGCAGCCGGCGTAGGCCCGACATGATCTGGGCATACTCCGAGGCCATCGGGCGGCGGTTGCTGGCCTGGGCGGTTGTGAGCGTGTCCGCCGGCCTGTTCCTGCTGCTGGCCGGCGACGCGTTCTGGCGCGGCTTCGGGGTTCAGGCAGCGGCCTGGGGCGTCGGCGACGGCGTCATCGCCGGGTTCGGCCTGCGGGCGGCGCACAAACGCGCCCGGGCTCCGGAAGCTGAAGCGCGCTTCCTGCGCCGGCTGTTGTGGATCAATGCCGGGCTGGACGTCGGTTACATCGCCGCCGGCCTGGCGCTGGCGTTCACGCTGGGCGTGGCGGACGCGGGCTGGCGCGGGCACGGCTGGGGCGTGGCGGCGCAGGGCGCTTTCCTGTTGCTCTTCGACTTCTATCACGCCGCGCGCGTGCCGCCGGAGCCGAGCTTGCCCCCGCGCGCATTTTTCGGTGAGCCGGAGCACCAACCGTTCTGGATGACGTCTGGATCGCGGCGCAATGCGGCCCTGCTGGTCCACGGTTTCCCGGGGACGCCGGCGGAGATGCGGGCGGTGGGCGCGGCCCTGCACGGCGCGGGCTGGACGGCGCGCGGGCTGCGGCTGCCGGGTTTCGGGTCGGAAATTCCGACCCTGATCTACCGGCGCTACCCGGAGTGGACGCGGGCGGTGGCCGAGGCCCTGGACGAACTGCGCCGTGACCATGCCCGCGTGCTGCTGGTCGGGTACTCGTTTGGGGCGGCGCTCTGTGTTGAAGTGGCCGCCGGCGCGAAGCCGGACGGCCTGATCCTGCTGGCGCCGTTCGTGTGGGCGGAGCCGGCCTGGGCGCGGGCGGCGGTGGCGCTGGCCCGCCCCTTCCTGCCGCACGCCTTCAGGCCTTATGCGCGCGCGGACTTCGCCGACCCGCGTTTCCGGCGCGGGATGACCCGGTTCATGCCGGATGTGGATTGGGACGACCCGCAGGCGCAGCAGGCGGTGCGCGATTTCAAAGTGCCGGTGACGCTGCTGGCCGAGGTGCGCCAGACGCGCCGCGCGCTCCGCCTGGCGCCGCAGGTGCGCGCGCCGGCGCTGGTGGTGCAGGGGGCGCAGGACCCGGTGTCGCGGCCGGCGCTCACGACGCAGCTGGTCCGGCGGCTGGGTGGTCCGGTGCGGTATGAAGTGGTGGACGCCGGGCATGACCTGATCGAGCGGTCGTCGCCGGCCTGGCCGGAGGTGGAGCGGCTGGCGCTGGCGTTCGCGGCGGAAATGGCCGCACGTTGACTGGAACACAGAAAGGGCAGGCCCCATCGGCCTGCCCTTTTTCGTTCGTCGGGACGGCGCGCTAGTCCTCGCCGCCGCGCGCGCCCAGTTTCTGGTCCAGCATCAGGATGGCGACCGGCGTATCGCCCGCCATCTTGAGCCAGTCCACCACCTGGCCGACGTTCTTCTCTTCTTCCACCTGCTCGCTGATGAACCACTGGAGCATGGTCTGGGTAGCGTAGTCGTTCTCTTTGGCCGCCAGCGCGTACAGGTTGTGGATGGAGGCCGTCACCTTCTGCTCGTGGCCGAGCGCCATCTCGAAGGCGTCCAGCGGCCTGGCGAAGTCGGCCTTCGGCTCGGCGATGGCCTTGAGCGCCACACGCCCACCGCGGTCGTGCATGTGGTCGAACAGGCGCATGGCGTGCGTGATTTCTTCCTCATACTGCTTGCGCATCCAAACCGCGAAGCCGGGCAGGTTGGCCGACTCGAAGTGGGCGGCGGCGGCCAGATAGGCGTAGGCGGACGAGAACTCGAGGTTGATCTGGTTGTTGAGGGCATCCTGGATGGATTGGCTGAGCATGGTGTGATCCTCTGTGAAAAAGGCGTCGGGCTGCATTTATCTTAACACTGTTCACCAGACGCGCCAACCACAATTTCGCACATACACCGCCTCGTTCGGCGCCGCCCGCCCGCCAGCGGCCACAAGCCGTCCGCTCGCCTCTGTTTAGCCGTTGCCCACCGCCCGCCTTTTCGGCTAGGCGGCGCCTCTGCGCGCCTGTGCTACGATTCGCCCCATGCAGAATCGCTGGCCTCAACTCAAAACCTGGCTGGCCGAGCGCCGCGCCAAAATCGCCGATTCGGCCCGCAACATCCAGCGCGCCTTCGTCCTGGTGTGGACCGCGCACCCGGCCTCGGCCCTCGGCATGCTGGCCTGCACCGTCGTCGGCTCGGCGCTGCCGGCCGCCCAGGCCTGGGTCGGCAAGCTCATCGTGGACGGCGTGGTCGCCGCCATCGACGCGCGGGCCGGCGCCCAGGCCGGCCTGCAGGCGATCCTGCCTTTCCTGCTGCTCGAGTTCGGGCTGTTCGTGGTCCAGGCCGCCAACGGCCAGGCGCGCCGCTTCGCCGAGCACGTCCTGCACGCGCGTATCAACCTGACCATCAACGGCCGCATCATCCGCAAGGCGCTCGAATTGGACCTGACGCACTTCGAGAACGCCGAGTACTACGACAAGCTCCAGAACGCGCGGCGCGAGGCCGACTGGCGCAGCCTGCAGATCGTCAACGGCGGCTTCTACCTGATCCAGAACGTCATCACGCTGCTCTCGTTCGGGGCGCTGCTCCTGCGCTTCAGCCCGTGGCTGGCGGTGCTGCTCTTCGCCGCCACCATCCCGGCCTTTATCGCTCAGAGCCACTACGCCGAGCTGAACTTCCGCGTCCTCTCCTGGCGCGCGCCGGAGGCCCGCCGGCTGAATTACCTGGAGCACCTGCTGACGGACTACGAGGCCGTCAAAGAGGTCAAGCTCTTCGGCCTGGGCGAGCCGCTGCTCGGGCGCTACGCCGACCTGTTCTGGAAGTTCCTGCGCGAGGACCAGGCCATCGCCCAGAAGCGCAGCTGGGCGTCGCTGGGCTGGGGGCTGGTGGCGACGCTCTCCTATTACGGCGCCTACGCCTGGATCGTGTGGCGCGCGGTCGGCGGCGAGATCACGCTCGGCGACATGACCATGTACCTGGGCCTGGCGCGCAACAGCCAGGGCATGTTCGAGGCGATTTTCTACGGGCTGAGCGACCTGTACGAGAACGGCCTGTTCATGAGCAACCTGTTCTCGTTCCTCGAATTGCAGCCGCAGATGGCGGTGGCGGCCCGGCCTCGGCCCGCGCCGCGCGCCGTCCGCCAGGGCGTGGAGTTCCGCGGCGTCTCGTTCAAGTACGACGGCCACGACGACTACGCGCTGCGCGGCGTGGACCTGACGATCCGGCCGGGCGAGAAGATCGCGCTGGTCGGCCCGAACGGCGCCGGCAAGACCACGTTGATCAAGCTGCTGACGCGCCTGTACGACCCGACCGAGGGCCAGATCCTGCTCGACGGCGTGGACCTGCGCGAGTACGACGCGCGCGAGCTGCGCCAGCGCATCGGCGTGATCTTTCAGGACTTCGTGCGCTATCACCTGCCGGCTTTTGAGAACGTCGGCTTCGGCCAGGTGGAGGCCCTGGACGACCGGCCGCGCATCGTGGCCTCGGCCGAGAAGAGCGGCGCGCACCCGGTGATCGCCGCCCTGCCGGACGGGTATGAGACGACGCTCGGGCGCTGGTTCTCGCGCGGGCGCGACCTCTCCGGCGGCGAGTGGCAGAAGATCGCGCTCGGCCGGGCCTTCATGCGCGACTGCGAGCTGATCGTGCTGGACGAGCCGACCGCGGCCCTGGACGCCGAGAACGAGCTGCGCGTCTTCCAGCAGTTCCGCGAGCTGACCGAGGACCGGATGGCGGTGCTGATCAGCCACCGCTTCTCGACCGTACGCATGGCGGACCGGATCTACGTCATCGAGGGCGGCCGCATCACCGAGGCCGGCACGCATGCCGCGCTTCTGGCGCAGGGCGGCACCTACGCCCGGCTGTTCACGCTCCAGGCCGAGTCGTACCGCTAGAGTGTTCGCCGGCGCAGCCCGCTCTTACGGTGCGCGCCCGGATGGCTGCTCCCGAGAAACAGAGCGGGCGAGGAGTCGATCACTCCCCGCCCGCGGCGCTGTGGAGGGACGCTGAGGGTGAAGCGCTTACTTCAGCGTCGCCAGGTAAGCCACCAGATCGGCGATTTCCTGCTCGGACAGTTCCTTGCCGAAGTTGGCGTACATCACGCCGGCCTGAAAGCCCTCCTCGATGTAGGCGTCCGGATCGACGATCGACTCGCGCAGGTACTCTTCCACCGTCGTGGCGGCGCCGGAGTACTTGCCGGTGTCAAGCAGGTTCTGCGCGCGCGTCGCCACGCCGACCTGTGACGGGCCGACCAGCACTTCGCCCGCGTTGAGCGAGTGGCAGGTGATGCAGCCGGGCGCGGACGCCGAACCGATGGTCGCCTGCTTGAAAAGCGCTTCGCCGCGCGCCGGATCGGGCCCGGACGCGCCGCCGCCGCCGCCGCAGGCCGCCAGGGCCAGCGCCGCGATCAAGAGAACGCCGAACACAAACCGCTTGGACATAGAGTTGCTCCTTCTTTTCTTAGGATGGGTATTGTGAGGGGCCAGGCAAGGCGCGGCGCCCGCCCGGCCGGTTTGTTCATCCTATCACAATTCGGCAAAACACGAAGCGCCGGCGCCGACGCTTCGTGTTTCGTTCCGGCGGGGGCCGGGGCCGCCCGCGCGATCACCAGAGGTTGCTGAACCCGGGCGAGGTCAACGCCAGCCGCGAGAGCAGATAGACCACCACCGGCCCATACGAGAGCAGGACCAGGGCCAGCGAGCCGGCCAGCCAGGGCCGCCACTGGTCGAGCCAGGCCGGCGCGGGATGATCGTCCCACGGCTCGGCCACGGGCATCTCGATGGGTGTGGTGAGCCGGCGCGAGAACCAGGCCGTGGCGACCAGGTTGACGTACAGCAGGACGATGCTGATCAGCAGGATCGTGCCGCCGACGGCCGTCTCGATGATGAACGGCGTCCACTCGGTCATGCCGGCGGCGTACGGCGCGATGCCCAGGGCCGAGCGGCGCGGCACGCCGTAGCGCAGGCCCAGGATGTGCAGGCCGTTGGACATGAGCGCCATGCCGATCAGCCAGGTCCAGGCCTGGGCCAGGGCGACCTTGCGGTTCCACAGCTCGCGGCCGGCCAGCTTGGGGACCAGCCAATAGGCGATGCCCATGAACGAGAAGGCCACGCCGGTGCCCACCGTCAGGTGCAGGTGGCCCGGGATCCAGGCCGTGTTGTGGACGGCCAGGTTGATGTTGTAGGAGGCGTTGGTCAGGCCGCTGATGCCGCCCAGCGCGAAGAGCATGCCGGCGAAGGCCTGGGCCGTGAACGATGGGTCGCCCCACGGCAGTTTGAAAATCCAGCCGAACCAGCCCTTGCCGCCCGCCGCGCGCCCGCCGATCTCCAGCGAGGCGACGACGTTGAACAGCGTCAGCAGGCTGGGGAAGAACACGGCAAACGTCAGGATCGAGTGCAGGGCTTTCCAGCCGGCCGGGATGCCGGGGTCCACGTACTGATGGTGGATGCCGATGGGGACGGAGAGCACCAGGAACAGCCAGAACGCGAAACGCGCCAGCGGTTCGCTGAAGATCTTGCCGCCGGCCTGCTTGGGCAGCATGCCGTACCAGGAGACGTACACGGGCAGCAGCCAGAAATAGACCAGCGGGTGGCCCGTGAACCAGAACAGGGTGCGCGCCAGCTGCGGGTCGGTGCCGGGCAGCAGGCCCAGCGACCAGGGGATGTTGAGCAGGAGCATCTCCAGCGCCACGCCGATGGTGGCGATCTGCCACATGACCATGGTGATGAGCGAGCCGAGCGCGATCAGCGGCGTCTGCGTCTTGGGGTTGTCCTTGCGCCAGGCGCCCCAGGTGAACAGCAGACCCCAGCCCACCATCCACGAGCCGATCACGACGATCGTCAGGCCGATGTAGAAGAGCGGGTCGGCCTTGAGCGGCGGGTAGAAGGTGTACAGGACCGTGGCGCCGTTGAGCAGCAGCGGCACGGCCGTGATCAGCAGGCCGACGACCATCACGATCAGTGAGACGGTGTGGTAGCGCGGGAAGCGCATCGGCCGGCCCAGGCTGTGGGCCACCGTGAAGGTGAAGAAGCCGGTGATGAAGAAGGTGGTGAAGACCAGGGCGTTGAGCACGCCGTGCAGGGTCAGGCCGTGGTAATAGCTCTGGATGCCGACGGCCTTGAGCTGCGGGTACAGGTTCAGGCCGGCGTGCTCCCAGGTCTGGAACGGCCCCAGCAGGATGCCGATGGACAGGAAGGTGAAGGCGATGCCGATGTGCCAGGCAGTCAGGCGGTGTTCGTGTTTGTACATGGTGATGTCTCCGGGGTGATCCTACGGCTCCACGATCACTTTGCCGAACATCGTCTGATGCCCGACGCCGCAGTACTCATGGCAGATGAACAGGTACTCGCCCGGCGCCTCAAACGTGGTCGATAGCTTGGAGACCTGCCCCGGCAGGATCATGACGTTGACGTTGGTCTGGTCGATGTGGACGCCGTGCTGGACGTCCTTGCTGGTGAAATAGAAGGTCACCTTGGAGCCGGCCTTGACCTTGATCTCTTTCGGGTTGAAGGCCCAGGCCTGCGCCAGGACGCGCGCCTCGTACTGTCCGGGCGCCAGCTCGCGCACGCCGGGCTCGCCGAAGGAGGTCGCGCCGGGGGTGGCGACGAGCTTCGGGTCCACCTGCGCTTCCGGCACGGGCAGCTGGATGCCGCCCATCAGGCTGGCGGCGAAAACCGCCACGGCGAAAGCCGCCAGCATAAGGCCGCCGATGATGATCCAGGCGCGCTCAATCGGATCGATGTGCAGAGATGACCGGCTCATTGCGTGACTCCTCGCGAGAGCATCGTCAGATAGGCGCTGCCCCACAGCGCGATGACGAGCAGAACGTACAAGATCATCAGGGCGATGGTGCCTTGCGGCGTTTGGGGCTCTTTCATGCGTGGTCCTCCTCCGAGTGGTGAACTAACGCGGGTAACACAGAAACAGGTGCGCGGCCTCGTAGGCGTAACGGGCGACGCCCACACTGTTGCGCGCTTCGTCCGCCAGCAGGCCGATGTCCCTCAGGATGATGGCGACGTCGGGGGCCGGCGTGCGGTACTCGGCCCGCAACAGCCCCCAGCCATCCACCAGAAAATAACCGGGGTCGAACTCGAAACCGCCGTCCGGCGTCGGGCCATAGTACAGTTGGAAACCGCCGCCGACGGCGTACTTCAGCCGGGCCGCGTCGCCGGTGGCGAAGCGCCAGCGCGCCGGGTCCGCGCCGGCCGCCGCCGCCGCCCGGCGCAGGACGGCGGGGGTGTCATGCTGCGGGTCCAGCGACACGCTCACCAGATGCACCGGCAGGCCGCCGGTGTCCACCTCGCCCAGGCGCCGTTGGACCTCGCGCATGACGCCGGCCGTGTCCGGGCAGGGCGCTGTGCAACGGGTCGCCATGACCGTGTACAGGACGATGCCGCCGCGCAGGTCCTCGTTCGAGAAGGGCCGAGCGTCCTGGTCCACCAGGGCCAGGGCCGGCGCCAGCGTGATCCGGGGCAGGACCTTGATCGGCTGCCAGAGGATGAAGATCAGGACGCCGGCCACGCTCAGGACGAGCACAGCCGCCAATCCCCGCAGCGCCCACTTCACGCCGCCGCCTCCGATGCGTCCCTGGCCTGAGGCAGGGTGAGCATCTGGTTTTGGTTTTCGGCGCTCTCGACCAGCCGGGCAAATGTGATGGCCTTCAAACGCCCGCGCAGCTCCTCACCAACCTGCTCCCACAGCGGATGCACGACGCAGTCCATCTCCTGCGGGCACAGGCCGGGCACGCGGATGCACAGGTTGAGCGAGATCGGCCCGTCAATGGCCTCCACCACCTCCAGCACCGTAATCTCGCTGGCCGGCCGCGCCAACCGCACGCCGCCGTTCACGCCGCGCTGGGTCTGCACAATGCCGTGCGCGGCCAGGCGGGTGAGGATCTTGGCCAGGAAGCTGGGCGGGATACGCTGGCGATCGGCAATGTCGCGCGAGAAGGCGCTATGATCTGGCCGGCGCAAGGCCAGGTCCAGCACTGACCGCACCGCATAGTCCGCCTGCCGCGTAATCATGTCCGCCTGTTACTCGCGATAATTTGGATAGGGAGTGTCGTAAGACGCCGATAATTTATGTGAGGCCGGGGAACGCCCCTAGTGACAGATGTCACACTTGAAACAGTGAAGGTGTCATGGATTATGCCCGTTACCGGGTGTTAGACTGCGCATCTAACCCGGTAGAGGTAATCCGATAAAATATGGCGATTTTCTCGCGGAAGCCCCCGGAGGTCTTGCCGGGGGTCGACCCGGAACAGGATTGTCTGCCTCAGCCATCCGGCGCGTCGGCGCCCCTTACGCCGGCCGGAGGCGTGGACGATTGGCTGCCCCGCCGGACCCGGTTGGAGCGCGCGCTGGAGCGGGCGGCCCTGGCGCTGGAAGCGCCGCTCCACCGCTGGATTGCGGCCCCACATCTCAACCCGCTTTACTACTCAGGCACGCTTAGCGTCCTCCTGTTGGGCCTGGTGGCGGCCACGGGCGCCTACCTGTTCTTCTTCTACGGTTACGGCTTCGAAGAATCGTACCGGTCGGTGGCGGTGATGGAGGCCTTCTTCACCGGCAGCACGGTCCGGGCCGTCCATCGCTACGCCTCGGGCGCATTGTTGGTCACCAGCCTGATCCATGCCTTCCGCCTTTACTTTCAGGGCCGTTCGCGCGGCCCGCGCTGGCTGGCCTGGGTCTCCGGCGTGGGGATGACGGTGTTGATCCTGTTTGCGGGCATCACGGGCTACTGGATGGTGATGGATCAGCGCGCCCAGTTGATTACGGACGCCGTCCTCAATCTGCTGTTGAATTACACGGCCTGGGGCGAGGCGGCCGGCAACTGGCTGATCGACATCCAGCAACAGGGCCTGGATTGGCTGGTGATGGGCGCGCTTTTCGTCGTCCACTTCGCCCTGTTCCTGGTGATCGCGGGCTTCCTGTGGCTGCATGTCCTGCGGCTCAACCGCCCCAAATTGCTGCCCGCTATTTACTGGCTGATCGCGACGACGGCGTTGATGATCGTGGCGGGTCTGACCATGCCGGTCGGCATGCTGCCGCCGCTGGATTGGGGCCGGGTGCCGGGACCCGTGAACCTGGACCCGCTGTATCTCTTCTGGCTCCCGCCGGGCCTGGGGCCGCAGCCGGGCTGGGTGTGGGCGGTCGTCCTGGCCGCCGCCGCCGTCGGCGTCGCCATCCCCTGGCTGCCGGCCCGCCGCCCGCCGCCGCGCATCGTCGTCAGCGCCGAGCGCTGCACGGGCTGCACGAAGTGCGCGCTGGATTGCCCCTACAAAGCCATCCAGATGGCGCCGCGCACGGATGGCCGGCGGCACAAGTATGTGGCCGTGGCGGACCAAAACCTGTGCGTCTCGTGCGGCCTGTGTCTGGGATCATGCGATGTGCTGGCGCTCTCGCTCGGCTCGCAGCCGCCGGAAGCGCTCCAACAGTCCGTCGCCCGGCGGCTGGCCCAGGCGCGGGCCGCCTATCCCGACCAACCGGTGAAGGTGGTCTTCACCTGCGAGCGCCACGCGGCCCAGGGCGCGCGGACTTATCTCAACGACGAGCGCGTGGTCGCCGGGCGGCGCGTGATGGTGGTGCCGCTGCCGTGCGTCGGCGCGCTCCACCCAAACGTGGTGACCGGGGCGCTCGACGCCGGCGCGGCGGAGGCGCAGGTGGTGGGCTGCCCGCCCGAAGACTGCGCCCAGCGCGAGGGCAATACCTGGGCTCACGGCCGGCTGACGCGCCAGCGGCTGCCGCGCCTGAAGCGCGCGTATCTGGACGCGCCGATCTCGTCGGCCTGGGTTCCGCCGCAGGCTTTTGCGCCGGCATTGTCGGCGCCCGCGCGGCCGGCGGCTGGCGATGCGCCCTGGACCGACGCGCCGGCCGCCGAACTCAAGCCGCGCGGCCTGACCGGGTTTGTGCCGGTGGGCTGGCGTCACTATCTGGCCGCCTTCGGGTTGCTGGGCGTCGTCCTGGGGGCGCAGGTCCTGGCCACGCGGCTGCCGTTGCAGCCCTTCCCCAAGGCCGAACCCGTGGCCCAGGTGGCGATGGATGACCTGCTGGACCGGGTGGCGGTCCAGGACCAGGACGGCCAGGTCCTGCGCGTCCTGACCCCGGCGACTGACGACCCTCTGCGCCTGACGCTGGATGTGGACGGCGTCGCAGTCTGGGAGCGAAGCGTCAGGCCGTGCGACCTGGCGATCGGCAAGGCTGACCCGGTGTACGCCGATGTGCCCCTCACGGCGGGTCCGCACCGCCTGCAACTGCGCCTGACGACGAGCGATGGCCGCTGGACCTTGGTTCTGAGCGATCTGATCGCGGACGTCGCCCCGGGCGATATCGTGCGCGTCATGCCCGACGACAGCGTCTATACAGGAAAGATGCAGTAACCTCAGCCCCGGCCCCCCCTCGGCCGTATCCCGATCCCTGTGTAAACGCGTTGGGGCGCACGGCCGTGCGCCGGGGTGGGGGTGAGGTCACGGCCCCGCGGCGTAATTTTGCCTGATCTCCGCCGCGCTCAACCGCGTGCTGTAGAACGCAACCAACTGGTACTCGCCCTCCCAGGGGAACCGGCCGTCCGGCGCGCTGGCCAGCGTCAGAGACGCTCCGGCGTCCCAGCCCAGCGGCCCCTCTCCGGTCGCCGCCTCCGCCTGCTTGACGCCGTTCACATACACCCGCAACGTGCCATTCCGGTCGCGGGTGTAGACCAGGTGGATCAGGTCGCCGGGGACCGCCTGGTCCGGCGTCGTCAGCCAGTCCATGGGCTTGCCGTCTGAGACCTCGAACAGCGCAAAGCGGTTGAAATGGGGGCCGCGCACCTGGCCCACCGCGACGTTGAGCGTCCGCGGCTCCTGCGCCAGCGCCAACAGGCTGCCGCGCTCGCGCGCCGCTGTTGAGGGCCGGATCCAGAACTCGAGGCTGTAGGCGCCCGAGGCGTTGGCGGCCTTGATCAGCCTGGTGGCCGGGCCGGACGAGGTCAGGCTGGTCGGCGACGTGATGCGCAGACCGCCGGCCACCCAGCGCACCGCGCCGGTGTCCGCGATACGCAGGTCCAGCGGCGCGCCGGCCCCGGCGACGTCGCGCACCCGCGAGCCCCGGCCCTCCTCGAACGTGTACAGGGCGCGCAGGCCGCGCCGCACGCGCTCGTCTTCCTCGCCGCCGTCGTCGGGCGGCGCCTGGCCGACCGCCCACACATCCACCCGCACGCACGCCGGCGGCCCGATGACGGGATCACTCCCGGCGGCGGGCGTCAGCCGGATCACGCCGCTGTAGAAGCCGGCGGTCCGAAGTCTCGCCTTGTCCACGTTCACGGTCACGGTGTCAGACAGGACGGCGGCCGTGAGCCACGGCGCACCCGCCTCGGCCTGCAACCACAACGCGCCGGCGGTGCGGTTGGACCATGGGATCACGGTCGTCGGCGCGGGGTCCGGCGTGCGCAGGTCCAGCACCAGCCGCACCCGGTCCTCGCCGAGGGCCAGGCGCGGCTGGGTCGGGATCGCGCGCGCGCTGTTCGGGTCCAGCGGATCGCTCTCGCCGGCTGTGGCGGCCTCCTCGAAGTCGCTCAGGCCGTCGCCGTCGGTGTCCTGGCGGGTGGGATCGGTGAAGGCCCGGAACTCGTGCAGATTCGTCAGGCCGTCGCCGTCGGCGTCATCATCCGGCTCCGAGACGCCGTAGACGCCGGCCCAGTCCGCCGGCAGGCCGTCGCCGTCGCCGTCCTGACCGTTCGTGATCAGCACCCGGACGGGCGCGGCGCTCGCGCCGTACCATCCGGCCGCGTTGGCGGCGCTGACGCTCACAGCATAGACTGCGCCGGTCGCCAGCCCGGTCAGCGTCGCCTGTGACTCGGTCGTCACCAGCTCGCCGGCCTCGCCGCTGCGGTCCAGCCGGGCGTAGCTCAGCCGGTAGCCGGCCGGCGACGACCCGGCGCCCGGAATCCAGGTGAACGTGGCGCTCGTTGATGTGGCGGTTGTCCGGGTGAACGCCTCCGGCGGCGGGGGGAGTGGATCGGCCGCGCCGTCCGGCGTCGCCGCCACGTCCGGCGTGAAGGCGCTGACCTGGCCGTTGACGCGCACCGCCGCGACTCGGACCGTCGTGCTCACGCCGTTCTCCAGCCCGCCCAGGCGCAGGCCGGGCTGGCGCGTCGCCACAATCTGCTGCGATTGGACGCCCGCCGGCGAATCCCACTCGACCACGTACGCCGTCACGTATCGATCGGTGGATGGGGCCCAGCGGACGAGCAGCGCGCCGTCAATGCCCGTCACGCTCAGGCCGGTCGGGACGGGCGGCGCGGCGGCGTCGTCCACGCGCACGGTGCCGGGGGCCGTGAACGTGACCGTGCCCGGGAAGCGGGCCGGGTCGAAAGCCGACGACGAGGGCAGCGGATCGGCCAGCGGCGTGCAGGCGTCTTCGGAGCGATTCGCGGCAGGCGCGGCGTTTAGGCCGTCCTCCACAACGGCGTAGACCTGATACGTGCCGTTCGGCCAGCCGGTGGTGTTCCAGACGTAGCGCCCGTCGGAGAGCGGGCGGTGGAGCGCGATCGGCGTGCCGATGTCGAGCGTGTCGCTGACCGGTTTCGTCGTCGGCCCGAGCGCGTACAGGTTAATGCGCGCCGTAGGCGGAGCGCCGGCCGGGACGCGCCAGGTGATCGGGTACAGGCCGGTGCCGGGCTCATCCGGGTTGGCCGGCGCCAGGAACAGGTTCTCGCCGGGCTTCACGGGCGCGCCGCGATTGGCGAAGAAGAAGAACTTGTAAGCCTCGCTCCCGTGCGCGCTCAGGGCGCTCAGCCGGGCCTGCCATGCGCCGGGCTGCGGCGCGCGCACGCTGACGAGCGTGGCGTTGAGCGTGTTTGAGAACTCGGCGTTGAAGCTCAGGGCGTTTCCGGGCGTGACCTCCGCGCCGGTCGGGTCCACCAGCGTGAGTTGCGGCGCGCCCGCGGCCCAGCCCAGGCCCACCAGCATCTGCTCGACGCCCGGGTTGACGGTCAGCGGCACCACGGCCACGCCGTTCACGGCCGGCGGCGGCCGGTAGATGGGGGCGGCGGCCGTGCCCGCGTCTTCAGCAGCGATTGCGGTCAGCGCCGACGCGGGCAGATCACTCGCGCCGCCGTGCTGGTCGATCAGCACGTGGCTGTCATTGCCCAGGATCAGCGACAGGTTGCCGGGGTTGAACTCCGGGTTCGTCAGGTCGCGCCCGAAGGTGTAGTACAGGCCGACGTCGTAGCCCATGATTGTGAACTTGCCCTTGATCCCCCACTCATACTGCGTACAGCCGTCATTCGTGCAGAACTGGCCGAACGCCAAATCGATTGCGATCGGCACGTCGTCCGGCGGCACCTCCAGCGGGCCCCAGTCCAGCACCGAGCCTTCCGGCAGGCGCAACTGCGCCTGAAGCTGGGCCGCGATGTGGGTCTCATTGTTGTCCGGCAGCCAGGCGTAGCGCCCGCCCCAGCCGCGCCCGGTCCACAGATGCGCGCGCGCGAAGGCGCTCAGCCACGGGTCGCGCCGGGGGTAGCCGAGCTGGGCCTTGAAGCCGATGTCGAGCGGGCTCCAGCTCACCCACAGGTCGCCGCGGCCGCCCAGGACGCCTTTGAGCACGCCGAACTCGCCGTGGAACGCGAACAGGCCGCGCGTGTCGATGGTGACGTCGCCGCGGCCTTTGAGCAGGCCGCCGTCGCCGCCGGGCGCGGCCTGGAAGTCCAGCCCGAACTTGATCGTGGTGTAGCCCGGCCCGAGCGTGACGCCGCCCTCCAGGCCGGTGAGGAACAGCCCGCTGTTGCCGATGGGGACGCCGACCGGCGTCTGGAACTTGAAGAAGACGCGGCGCAGCAGCCCGTCGCACAGCTTGATCTCGGCCGAGATCAGGGTCGAAGGGTCGGCGCTGCCGCCGATGTTGGGCAGCGTCATCAGGGTCACGCCCTCGACGACCGTCACCAGCGGCGCGTTCGGGTCGGCCTCATCGCATTTGCGCTGCGCCACGCTTACGCGCGCGCCGAAGGTGTCGTAGCTGAAAGACGCGCCCGCCGCCTGGCCGGATACCACGGGATGGTCGGTGCTGTAGACCGCCAGCGCGCCCGGCACACCGACCGCCAGCGTCCCCACCGGCCCGGTCAGGTGGATGTCGGGCAGCGTCCAGGTGCGGCGGTTGAGATCGTCCGGGGCGCGCAGGTCCAGGCAACTGGTCGCGGCCCTGGCCGTGTCCTGGCACGGGGCATTGCTCGCCGGATGGCTCCAGCCGCGCGGGAAGAGGATGGCCTGCACCGGGCGGCCTGCGCCGCCGAGGCCGGCGGGTTGGGTGACGCGCGCCGCGTGCGCGGCCAGGCCGGCAAAGGTTGATTGATCGACGAGCAGGCTGAAGGCGCTTCCGAGGTTGAGCGTCAGCCCGGCGATGGACGGCGCGCTGCCCCCGGTCTGAGCCGCTGTCCCGGCCAGGGACGGCCAGCCGTCGGCGGTCACGGTCCAGCTTACGGAGAACGTGCTGTCCGCGGCCTGCGGCCCGTCGCCGGCGTGGCGCAGCAGTTGGCCGTCGCCGCCGGCCTGCCCGAGGACCGGGTCGGCGAAGTAGGTCACGGCGGAGAGGTCAGCGCGATCCGCCGATGTCCAGGCGTTGAGGAAGGCCGGGTCGGGGACCGGCTTGCCGGGCGCCGGGGCGGGCGCGAGCCGCGCCGAGGCGTCCACGGCCATCGGCGTCTGCTGAAAGGCCTGGAAGTAGGCCTGCAACGGGTTGGGGTCGGACGGCGGCCCGCAGCGGACCAGGAGCAGATCGGGCTGGAGGCCGCCCATCGCCGGGTCCGGCATGACATTGCCGCTGGCGTCCACAAGCCCGCCGAGCACGGCGACGGTCGGCGCGGACTGCGCGTCGGCCGGGCCGAGCAGCGGCGCGGGCCCGAGCAAAGCTCGGGTCGGAGAAACGCGGAGCGTTTCTCCCTCGCCGTTGAGCGGCGCGGCGTCCGGCTGAGCCCACAGGCCGAAGGGTCCGGCCAGGGCGAAGGTCGTGGCCGGCGTCGGGCATTTGACCACCACGCAGCGCCCGTCGGTGGTGGGAAATGTGGGGTTGCCGGCCGCATCCAGGCCGCAGGCTGTCACCGTGACGCGCAGTGTGAAGGCGAGTTCCTTCGAGCGCGCGTCGGACAGGGTGGGCCATTCAACCGAGTTCGGACCGGGCGGGGGCGGCGGCGGCAGCCGGACCGATGGCCCGGCGTAGGCCAGCGCCAGCGCGTAGTCCCCGGCCTCAGCAGTGAAGATGCCGCTGCTCAGGTTGAGGCTGCCCACGCCGGTGTCGCGGTTAGACATGAAGCCGTTGACGGCTTCGCGCGGCCCCGGCCACAGGCGCGCCTGGAAGAAACGCGCGTAAGGATAGTAGGTGGTCGGGTCGAAACCGTCGAAGGCGTTGACCGACTCGACGCGGACCTCGACGCGGCTGCGCGCGCCCGGCGGCAGGTCCAGGTTCCAGAGCGTGAGCGGCGTGTCGCTGGAGATGACGTGCGTGAAGGTCACGGAGGCGTCCGGGGCGACCGTGGATGCGCCGCGCTGGCCGACGAGGCGCGCGTCATAGCGGGTCGGGCCGCCGGCCATCGGCCCGACCCGCACGCTGAACGACTCTGGGGCGGCGGCCTTCGTCACCACATACGCCAGCCCAGCCTCGGACTGCCGGTTGCCCAACTCAGCGCCGGCCTCGTCGCGCAGCGCCAGGCGGAAGCTGCCGCGCACCGGGCGCTCGAAGAGGTCGGGCGTGTCGGTGGTGGGCGCGCCGAGGCCGCGGACGACGACCGCCTGCCAGCGGTCCGGCGTGGTCGTCCAGCGGAACTCGTGCTCGGCCTTGAAGAAGTCCTCGGGGTTGCCGGGGACCGGCAGATCGGCGGCCACGTTCTGTATCTCGTCCGGCGTTTCCGCGAGGGTTGGGCCGCTGTAGAAGACCAGCAGGCGCAGGCCGCTGCCCTGGGCAAACGTCGTCACCACCGGTCCGCCGGGTTGCGAAAGCGCGTCGGTGATTTCCAGGTCGGCGGGCTGCCAGTTCGAGGGGTTATTGAAGAAGAAGCCCGCGCAGCCGCGGTCGGGGTTCAACTCCGGGCAGTCGTCGCTGCCGGTGGCGCCGGCGATGAGGAACCCATGGTTGGCGCTGTCCGGCTGCAGACCCGGCCCCCACTCGCCTTCCCAGCCCTGGACCACGCCCGTCACGTCCCAGACGCCTGGAATGCTCAGCCCGCCGGCGTAACGCACCAGGCCCAGGCCCAGCGCCGGGAGCGGGCCGCCGGTCGTCTGCGGCTCGGGGATGGCGCCCGGCGTCTGCCACCAGACGTTATCGCTCAGCGCGAAGGCGCGGATGGGGCGCTCGAGATAATCGCCGATGTTAACGCCGCTCGGCGCGGCCGAGAGGTAGGCCGCCGTCACGCGAGTCCCGGGCGGCATGCTGGGCAGGTCGAAGCGCACCAGGACGTTGCGGTGGCCGTCGCCAAAATGACCCAATTCCAGCCGTCGGCCCGTGTTCGTGAAGTCCTGCGTCTCCAGATACGTCGGGAACTGGCCGGACGGCGGTTTGGAGTAGTACGAGACTTTGACGACCGAGCCGGTCTTCACCTGGAACAGCGGATCGAGGACGACCGGGAACTGTCTATCGGGTGACGCCAGCCACGCCCACGGGAAGCGCGCGCGCAGTTCCAGAGTGCGCGGCTGATCCGTGGCCGCCAACCGGTATCGGCCCGGCGCACGTTTCTCCGGATCGCCGGCCTCAAACGCAGCCGGCGGATGCAACACAATAGTCTCACCTTCCGCGCTCACGAACTCGATGGCCTGGTCCGTCTCCAGCGGCAGGGCCGCGGGCTGGCCGCCGACGCGAACCGTCGTGCCGGGCTGGAGCGTGAGGCGCGCGCTGAGGTCGAGCGAAGCGGACGCCGGGGCGGCGATGGCGGGCAGGGCGCTCAGGCGCAGCCGGTACTCAGCCCGGCCGGGGCCGGCGCGCCACTCGTCCTGCACTGTGGCCAGGTCCCAACTGGCCGGGAACATCACGGCCTGGCCGTCGGCGGTGCGGACGCCGGGCAGGGCGCTGAGCGGGGCCAGCGGCCGGGCGAGGGTCTCGCTTTCACCGTCGGCGTCCATGGCCAACAGCGCCTGGGGCGTCCAGCGCAGAGCGACCTCGGCCGCGCCGAGGCGCGCATCGCTCGAGGCCGCGGCCACGCTCACGCGCAGGCTGTCCGCGGCTTTGAGCCAGCCGCCGTCCACGGCCGCAAAGGCCGGGTTGATGGGCTGCCAGGTCCCGTCCGGGTCCTGATAGTGTCGGGGCGCGGCGTCCTGGACGAGGACATAGCGGCCGCCGCCCAGGTCGTAAGTGGCGCTATCAGAGGTGCGGGCTGTCGTGATCTCGGGCCAGGCGGCCGGGGCGGGGGGGCGGCGCGCCGCGATGGGCGCGGCGCCGGGGGCGGGGG
>DAOUAB010000112.1:0-27782 GCA_034434015.1 Anaerolineales bacterium | reverse complement strand
GTTGAGGGCGGTGACCGCGGCGAGCTGTTTGGTGGCCTCCAGGTTCTTGGGGTCGAGGGCCACGGCGCGCTCCAGCGCGCTGACCGAGTTCGCGTAATCCTTAAGTTGCTTGAAGGCGATGCCGGCCCGCGTGTAGTTGGCGGCATTGCGCGGCGCGGCCTTCATCGCCAGCTGATACATATCCAGCGCGCGGTCGAATTGCTTGCGCTGCTCGAACACCAGGCCGACCTCGCGCATGATCTCGTCGTTGTGCGGCGCGAACTCGCGGGCCTGCATCAGGTGCGCGATGGCCTGGTCGAGCTGGCCCTGGACCCGGCAGAGGCGCCCCAGCCGCAGCAGATGCCTGGCGTCGCGCGGCGCGATGCGGGCGGCTTCGCGGCTGGCCTGCAAGGCGGCGGCATGGTCGCCCAGGGCGAAGTGGGCCTCGGCCAGGGCCGCCATGACCTCGTCCGACTCGGGCCGGACCCGGGCGGCCTGCTGGAGCGCGTGCACGGCCGCCCGGGCCTTGCCCTGCGCCAGTTGCAGCCGGCCGAGGGCCAGCCAGGCCGCGGCCGGGTCGGCGGCTTTCTGCGCGGCGGCCGTGAAGTGCGCCTCGGCGGCCGCCACATCGCCGCGCGCGGCCTCGACCTCGGCCAGGCACAGCACGGCCTCCGGGTCTTCCGGCGCCAGGCGCGCGGCCGTCTCGGCGCGGTTGAGCGCGGTGTGCAGATCGCCCATGGCCAGGCTGACGCGCGCGCCGCCCAGCAGGGCCGGCAGCGACTCCGGCGCGAACTGGATGGCCCTGGCGAAGGACTGGCCGGCGCCGCCGGTATCGCCGATCGCCAGTTGGGCCTGGCCGCACTCCGACCATAGCCCGCCGTCGTCCGGCCGCGTCTCCACGGCGCGGCGCAGGAACAGGGCCGCGCCCGCCATGTCGCCGTCGCGCGCCAGCGCGCGAGCCAGGTCGGCGTTGAAGTCGGCGTTGTCCGGCTCGAGCTGCGCGGCCTGCTGATAGTGGGCCAGCGCGCCCGGCTCGCGGCGGGCGTCGTGCCACCTGGCCAGGCGGTGGTGCCAGCTGGCGACATCGGGCTTCAGGCCGATGGCGCGTTGCAGCACCAGCGCGGCCTCGGCCTGATCGCCCGCGGCGGCCAGGGCCTCGGCCAGGTGGTAGTGCGCGAAGGCCGAAGTCGGGTCGGCGGCCACGGCGCGTTTGAAGGCGACGAGCGCGCCGCGCCGGTCGCCCATGGCCGCGTGCGCGAGACCCAGTTCGAGATAGGTCAGCGCGGGCTGAGAGTCGTTCTCGAAGGCGGCCTGCAGCGCCTCGCGCGCCCGGTCCGGCTGGCCGGCTTTGCACAGCGCGGCCCCCAGCGCGCGATAAAACTCCGGCGTCTTGAATTGCGCTGCGCCCGGCCCGGCGGCTACCGCTTCGAGCAGCAGGCGGGCGTCCTGTGGGCTGCCGGTGACGGCCTTGGCCCGGCCCAGCCAGTAGCGCACTTCGAGCGGGTCGGCGCCGAAGGCCGCGGCCTGCTGTAAGGCATGCGCCAGGCGGTCGGGCAGTTCGGGATCGGGCGCGGCCTTGACGCCGGCCCGGGCCTGCGCTTCTGTCTGCTCGGCGAGATGGGTCAGCGCCTGCGCGAGCGCCAGGTGTGCGGCGGCCTCGCGCGGGCAGGCCGCGACCCAGCGCTCGAAGACGCGGGCGGCGGCCTCGGCCCGGCCGGCCTTGAGGAAGAGGCGGCCGGCGCGCTGCTGCACGTCGGCGCTGTCCGGGCTGACCGCGACAGCCGACTCCATCAGTTTGACGGCCTCCGCCAGGTCGCCGGTCCGCGCGAGCACGTCGCCGGCGGCCGCCAGGTAACGGCCCTCGCCGGGGCTCAGGCGCGCGGCCTGCCGGTACAACGCCAGCGCCTTGTCGGCCTGGGCCTGCCGCTCATGCACCTGGCCGAGCAGGTAGCGCACCTCGGCATCGCCGGGGCTGAGCTCGACAGCGCGCTCGAGATAGTGGACGGCCTTATCAACTTCGCCCACGAGCAGCGCGGCGCGGGCGGCCTCACGGGCGGCGGCGGCGTCCTGCGGCCGCGCCTCGGCGGCGCGCTCCAGCGCGGCCAGCGCCTCCGCGTGCTGGCCCATCTTCAGCAGGGCCGCGCCCAGCCGCGAGAGGGTGAGCGTGTCTTTGGGGTTGAGGGCGGCGGCCCGCTGCCAGAGGGCGACCGCCGCTGCGTGGCGGCCCAACTGCCAGAGCGCTTCGCCGGCCTCGCGCCAGTGGCGGCCGGTCTCCGGCTCCAGTTCGGCGGCGCGCAGGTGGGCGCTGTAGGCGGCTTCGTGACGTCCGGTCTGCATGGCGGCCTCTCCAAACGCGGCCTGGATCACGGCCGAGCGCGGCGCCAGGGCGGTGGCCGCCTGCAGGGTCGTGTAGGCGGTTTCGTATTCGCCCAGCTCCAGCAGCGCCTGGCCGGCGGCGAGGTGGACGTCGGCCGAGTCCGGCGCCAGCGCCAGCGCCTGGGCCAGCACCTGGCGCGCGGCGTCCACCCGGCCCAGGTCCAGCAGACAGCGGGCGTAATTCACGTGCATGGCGGTGTTACGCGGGTCGAGGTTGACCGCACGCTCCCAGGCCTCGGCCGCCAATTCGGGCTGGCCCAGGCGGGCCCGCGCTTCCGCCAGCTCGGCGAAGAGCGGGGCGTTCTCCGGGTCCAGCCGCAGCGCGGCCTCGGCGCTGCGTGTGGCCTCCTCCCATAGCTCACTGAGCATGTAAGCCTCTGTCAATGCGATATGGATGGCCGGGTCTCCAGGGCGCGGGTTGTGCGGAAGCGCATCCTGCAGGGCCGCGATGGCGACCTCGGGCCGACGCAGCTTCAGACATACCCGCCCGAAGCCCAGCGACCACTCGGTGCGCGCTGGGGCCAGGCGCAGCGCGGCCTGATAACTGGCGAACGCCGCCTGCGGCTCGCCCACCTGGTCCTGGGCCTGCGCCAGCAGGGCGTGGATAGCGGCGTCGTCGGGCGAGAGATGGACGGCCTCCTGCAGGGCCGTCACCGCCTGACGGGGGGACGCATCCGGGTTGCCCTGCGCGCTCAACGCCAGCGTGAGCCGCCCCAGGTCCACATACGGCGCAGCCTCGGCCGGGCGGGCCAGGACCGCCTGCTGGTAGGCGGCCCAGGCCTCGGCCGGGCGCTCGGCGGCTTCGAGCGCGCGCCCCAGGCTGTGCAGCGTCCGCGCATCGCCGGGCTTGAGGGCCAGGGCGCGTTGCAGGCACTCCACGGCCTCGGCCGCCTGGCCCTGCTCGAACAACAGCAGGCCCAGGCGGCGCTGGGCGTCGGCGGCTGAGGGGTCGGAGGCGCAGGCCTCCCGCAGGGCCGCAATCGCGTCCGGGGCGCGTCCCGCCTCGGCATACGCCTCTGCCAGGTCCGCGAGGACCGGCGCGATCTCCAGGGAATTGACCAGTTTGAGCGCCTGGCGTCCGGCCTCCAGCGCCTGGATGGCCTGATCGGACTGGCCCTGCGCCCGATGATGGCGCGCCATCGCCCGCCACGGCCCGGGCGCGTGCGGCGCCAGGGTCGAGGCGTGACAGAAGTGCTCGAAGGCCTCGCCCTCGCGTTGCAGCTGCGCCAGCGCTTCGCCCAGCAACACGTGCGCCTCGCCTTTGTCGGCGGTTTCGACGGCGGCGGCCAGCACGCGGTTGGCGGCCTCGTGGGCGCGGGCGGCCTGGCCGGTAGCCAGCGCGGCGCGCGCCAGCCCGATCCCGGCGCTGACGTGATCCGGCGCATAGGCGACGGCGGCCTGGAAGTGCGGCAGGGCCTGCTCCGGCTGGCCGGACTCCAGCAGCGCCCGGCCGAGCAGTTCGCGGGCGTCGGCGCTGTGCGGCGCGAGGGCCACCGCCTCCAGCGCGAAGCGGGCCGCGCCGTCCCAGTCGCGGCGCCCGGCGCGCCATTGGGCGGCCGTCAGGTAGAGGGCCGCATCCGTGCGCGCCAGCTCCGCCGCGCGTTCGATGCACTGGCTGGCGGCCTCGGCCTCGCCCAGGGAGCGCCATGCCTCGGCCATCTCGCGCAGGTCCGCGGGCCGGGTGAGGCGGCCGACCTCGACGGCGGACAGGGCCGTGCGCGCCTGCTCCGGGTCTTGCAGGGCCAGGTGCGCCCGCGCGGCCAGCACGCCGGCGAAGGGTTCCGTGTCGCGCAAGGGCTCTAGCGCGGCCAGCGCCGGCCCCGGCTCCTGGATGAGCAACAGGGTTTCGGCGAGGCGTAATTGCAGGGCCGCGTCGTCGGGCTGATCGGAGAGCGCGTCCTGGAAAGCCGTCAGGGCCACGCCGTGCTCGCCGGCCCGGTTGGCGGCCGCGCCGATCGCGGCGGCGACCTCGGCCCGCAGACGCCGGACGCGCGTCCAGGCCTCGACCAGGGCGGGGTGGGCGGCCGCGAAATCGCCGCCGCCGGCCAGGAGCAGCGCCCGCTCGATCAGGGGAGCGACCTGTTCCGGTTTGGGCGGCGGGCGCAGGCTGGCGGCGTGGGCCAGCAGGCGGCGCGCCAGGCTGGCCTCGCCCAGCGCCGTCAACTCATCGGCCAGGGCCTGCCAGTGGGCGGCCGGCGCGTCGCCGCGCAGCTGGGCGATGATTTGGTGCGCGGCCTCTTCGGTGAAATTGGCGGCCAGGGCATGCGCGGCCAGGCGGGCGCTCGCCGGGGAGGTCTCCAGCAGGGCGCGCCAGAAGGCATCCGGCACGCCGTCCAGCCCGGCCAGGTATTGCAGCGGCAGCCGCCAGCGCTCGGGCCGGCTGTCGGCGTCGGAGGCGATGGCGCGCCAGTCGGTGGTGGCCTGGCCGCGCAGGCGCAACGCCAGGGCGGCCGGCAGCGCATCGTCGATGGGATCGAGCGCGGCCTCCGGCGCGATCAGGCGCGTGTAGGCGGTCGCCAGCCGGTCGTGGCCCTGGCCCAACAGCCAGAGCTCCGGGTCGCGGTCGCCGCCGGCATGCCGGGCGGCGAAGACGGCCAGGGCCAGCCGGCCCGGCTGCCAGCGCGCCCCAGCGTGCTTGAGCGTGGCGAACGCGGCGAGGACGGCCTCGTCGCCGGCCAGCGCCCACAGTTCAGGCGTCAGGCGCAGGCGGCGGACGGCCTCGGGCCAGACGGCTTCCGGCAGAAGGGCCAGCAGCCTGGAGGTGGGCGCGGCGCTCATGCTCAGGCCCCCACGAGCAGGATGCGGTAGGCCGCAGCCTCGAACAGCGCGCCGACCACCACCAGCACGATGGCGTTGCCGGACGAGGTCCGGATGAGGGCGTTGACGGCGTTGACCAGCTCCGTGGCCGACTGCGCGATGGCGGTGATGTTGTCGGTGAGGGCTTTCTGGCTGATGCGGGCCGATTGGGCAGCCAGCACCTTGGCCTCTTTGCGGTAGGGCCCGGCGATGAGCATGAGCAGGCCGGCGCCCAGGGCGAGCAGGCCCAGGGCGAAGAAGCTCAGCCCCATCAGCAAGCGCAGATCTTCGGTGGTGAAGAAATCCGACATATAGCCTCCGAGAGCGCGCGAGCGGCGCGCTCCAGTCTCGGAGGCTGGATGTGCAAGATGTGTGCCGGGAGAGTTACAGGCCGCGGATGTCGGCGGCGAAGTGGGCGGCCTCGAGCAGGTCGCCGTCGGCGAAGAGCATGGCGCGTTCGACGGCGTTGCGCAACTGGCGGATGTTGCCAGGCCAGTGATAGGCCTTGAGTTTCTGCATCGCGGCCGGGCTCACCCCCTGCACATTGCGGCCCATCTCACGGTTATAGCGCTGGATGAAGTAGCCCGTCAGGGCGGGGAGGTCGTCCAGGCGTTCGCGCAGCGGCGGCAGCCGCAATTCGACCACGTTCAGGCGGTGATAGAGGTCCTCGCGGAACTGGCCGGCCTGGACCATCTCGTACAGGTCGCGGTTGGTGGCCGCCAGGATGCGCACGTCCACCCGGGTCTCGCTCGTCCCGCCCAGCCGCCGGATGGACTTGTCCTCCAGCACGCGCAGCAGCTTGGCCTGCAGCTCCAGCTTCATGGTGGAAATCTCATCCAGGAAGAGTGTGCCGCCGTCGGCGGTGACGAACAGGCCGTCTTTCTTCTTGGTCGCGCCGGTGAAGGCCCCCGCCTCGTAACCGAACAGCTCGGACTCGAGCAGGGTGTCGCTGAAGTTGGCGCAGTTGACGGCCACCCACGGCTTCTGGGCGCGTGGGGAGAGCTTGTGGATCAGGCCGGCCAGGACCTCCTTGCCGGTGCCGCTCTCGCCGGTCAGCAACAGGGTGGCGTTGGACGGCGCGACGCGCGCCAGGTCGGCCATGAGCTTCTTCATGGCCGGCGTCTCGCCCACCACCCAGGCGTCGGCCGGGTTGCGCGCCAGGCGCAGGTGCTCCAGCTCGCGCTGCAGCGCCACCCGCTCGGCCGCCCGGTCCACGGCCTGGCGCAGCCGGGCGATGTCGACCGGTTTCTGGATGAAGTCCTGCGCGCCGAGCTTCATGGCCTCCACGGCCATGTCGATGTCGCCATAGCCGGTGACCACGATCACGGGGATGTGCGCCCCGTCGCGGCTCAGGCGCTCGAGCAGGCTGGGGCCGTAGCCGTCCGGCAGCTGCACGTCCAGCACGATGATGTCGGCCTCGCCGCGGTTGATGTGGCGATGGGCGGCCTCCAGCGTGGTGGCGGCGCGCACATCGTAGCCGTTGTCCTGCAGGATCGGGCACAGGAAGGAAAGGGCGGTCTCGTCGTCGTCAACGACCAGGATGGAAGCGTTCACGCGGGGGTCTCCGGGGCGGGCGGCTCGTCGGGCGGGAGGGGCAGGGTGAGGGTGAAGATGGTGCCGGCCCCCGGGAAGCTCTCCACGGCGATCGCGCCGCGGTGGACGGTGACGATCCGCTTGCAGATGGCCAGGCCCAGGCCGGAGCCGTCGGCCTTGGTGGTGAAGTACGGGTCGAAGATGCGTCGGCGGTGCTCCTCCGGGATGCCGGGGCCGGAGTCGCCGATGCGCGCTTCCAGCACGCGCCCGGCCGGGCCGCGCTCGACGACGGCGATCGAGAGCGCCAGGTGCCCGCCGGCCGGCATGGCCTGCAGGGCGTTCTCGATCAGGTTGACGAAGACGCGCTCCAGCAGCAGCGGATCGCCCAGCAGCGGCGGGCAGGTCTCCGGCAGGGTCAGGGTGTGGGTGTCATTGCGCTGCTGGAACTTGGCGCTCCAGCGGCTCACCAGGCGGCGCAGCAGGTTGCCCAGGTCCAGCGGCGCCAGGCGCGGCTCCACCGGCTTGGCCCAGGCCAGCATGTCGTTCATCAACTGCGACAGCCGGGCGGTCTCGGCCTGGATCTTGCTGAGCGACGCCAGCTGGGTTTCGTCGGTGGCGGGCCGGGTGGCCAGGTACTGCACGCCGACCGAGATATTGTTGAGCGGCGCGCGCACCTCGTGGGCGAAAGCCTGGATCGACTGGCCGACGTAGGCCAGGTGGTCCACGTGCTGGCGCTGGACCTCGTCGGCGCGCTCGCGGGTGAGGTCGTGCAGCACCAGCACGCAGCCGCCGTTGGGCGCCGGCAGCGGCTGCATGCGCGCGATCACCGGGAATTTCTCGCCGTTGCGCCGGTGGAGCACGCCCTCCTTCTCGCGCGGCTGCGTGTCCTGGCCGGAGAGCGTGGACCGGATCAGGGCGATCAGGCCGTCGTCGGCGCACAGCACGTCTTCGAACTGCAAACCGATCACGTCCTCGGCCCGGTAGCCGAGCATGCGCGCGCCGGCGGCGCTGAGCTCGTTGACGGCGCCGGAGCTGTTGACGGTGACGATGCCCTCGCTGATCAGGGCCGTGACCGCGTCGAGCTGGTGGGTGAGGTGAAAGGCCAGGCGCTGGGTGTCCAGCAGGCGCGCGTGGCGCGTGATCTGCTCTATCAGATGCGCCACCTGCTGCGCGGCCATCTCCAGGAAGATGGCCGTCGAGGCGCCGGGCGGGTTGCCGGGCCGGAACCCGAGCAGCAGAGCGCCGAGGATGTCCGGCGCGCGGCCCACCGGCTGGGACAGGACGTGCGTCCAGCCGGCCACGCGCAGGGCCTGGGGCAGGAAACCCTCGCTGCGCTGCGTGTGCGCCCATGCCCAGGGCACGGTCAGGCGCTGGGCCTCGCTCGGGCCGATGATGGGCGGGAAGAGCGCCGGCAACCCGTGGCCGGTCTCCAGGTAGAAACCGGGCGCGTCCGGCGCGTTGCGGAACAGGGCGATGGAGTCGGCCTGGAAGATCGCGGTCAGCGTCTGGAGGGCCGCCGGCAGCGCCTCCGGGGTGGGCGTGTCGAAGTGCCTGAGGAAATCCGGAAGGTGAGCCAGGATGTGGGCGTGGCGCGCCCGTTCGCGCTCCTGGGCCAGGCGCTCCTCGGCGGGCGTGGCCAGCACCAGGACGAGGGTCTCGCCGCCGTCCTCCAGCGCCGAGAGCCGCGCGTCGATGAGGGCAGCCGGGCCGAAGCGCGTGCGCAGCGGCACGCCGACCAGTTGGCGCGTGTTGCCGGGCTCCAGCGTGTAAAAGTGCGCCAGGACCTCGGGCGCCGAGACGACCTCGGCCAGGGCGCGGGTGAGCAGCTCTTCGCGCGTCCAGCCGGTGAGGGCGGCGGCGCGGCTGTTGAGGTACACGAACTGGCCGGTGCGCGGGACGACCACCAGGGCCGCGCCGGGCATGTGCTCCAGGACATGCTGGAAGCGCGCGTCCGCCTGCCGGTGGCCCGGGAACAGGGCGCGCAGCGGGTTGAGGGGCGACGTGGCGCGGGTGAGGCTCATGGCGCGGAGGCGGCGACGACGCCTGCATGGGCGCGCCCGCTCAAGGGGGCGCGCCCACGCAGGTGGGCGGGCAGCAGGCCGAGCATGTTCCGGTATTTGGCGACCGTGCGCCGGGCGATATGGACGCCGTCGCCGGCCAGGCGCTCGGCGATCTCGTCGTCGGTGAGCGGGCGCGTCTCGGCCTCGATCAGGTGGCGGACCCGGTCGCGCACGGACAGGCTGCGGTCGAAGAACTTGGCCAGCGGCACGATCCGGCCGCTGGGCAGGGCCACCGATTTTCCGGCGACGGCGCGTGAGATCGTGGACTCATGGACGTTGAGGGCGCGGGCGACGCGCGAGCGGGTGAGCGGCTGGAGGTCGCCGTCGCCGCCCAGAATGAAGTCGCGCTGCTCGACGGCGATGATCTCCATCAGGCGGCGCAGCGTGTGGTTGCGCTGCTGGAGGCATTTGGTCATCAGGGCGGCGCGCTCCAGGGCCTGCGTCCATTTCTGGCGCTCCTCGTCCGACGTGCACTCCGCCAGCGCCGCCTTGAGGTCGGGGTTGACCCGCAGCCAGCCAGTCAGCGGCGTGAGCACTTCCACCAGGAGCGCGCCGCGCGGCTGGCAGGAGATGAGCATATCCGGGTCGCCGTACACGGCGGTGTTCGGGTCGGGCAGTTTGCCGTCGCCCCAGAAGGCGCGGGCCGGGTAAGGCGTGAGGTTGCGGTGGATGAAGTTGGCCGCCTCGGTGACGCGCGCCGCCGGCAGGCGCAGCGCGCGCGCGATGCGGGCGAAGTCGCGGCGGGCGAGCGCGTCGAAATGCCCGGTGATGATCTGGCGGGCGAGCGCCAGGAGGGGTTGCGGCGCGGACCCGGCGAGCGAGTCGATCTGGATGAGCAGCGACTCGGCCGGGGTGCGCGCGCCGACGCCGGGCGGGTCGGCGTGCCGGATCAGGCCCAGCACGCGGTTGACGGCGGCCAGCGGCGCGCGCAGGTAGGCGGCGGCCTCGGCGGGCGCTTCGGGCAGCAGGCCGTCGTCGTCCAGGCGGGCGAGCAGGTAGGCGGCGATTGGGCGCTCGGCTTCAGCCAGAGCCGGCGCGATCTGCCGGAGGATGTGCTCATCCAGGCGTTCGTGGACGCGCGGCTCGAAAGCGTCCCGGTGGTCGTCGGCGTCCGTCCGGCGGCCCGTTCCCAGGCTCTGTCGAGGCGAGAGGTAGACCACGGGGGCCTCGGCCTCCGGGCGCGGCGCGGCGCAGGTGGGGCAGGGGAGGCGCGCCAGGCGTTTGCCGCAATTGGGGCAGCGCAGTTCTTCCACCAGTTCCAGGGCCGGGTTGGCCGTGATCTCGGCCAGCAGGGCGGCTTCAAGCTCCGCGGTGGACATCTGGAGGAGCGTCATCGTCTGCGCCAGGTGAGCCGTCGCCTGGCGCTGGCGCAGGTCAGTGGAAAAATGATGGTGAAGCATGGCGCAGGTAGAGTATAGAGGTGGTTAGATATCCGGTCAATTCGGAGTTGCAAGAGATGTGCCAGAAGCCGGATTCAAACAGATTATGCGTATAGCCACTAAGATGTGTAGAGGGGCTCGTCGGAAGTTTTCCTTATCTCAAAGCACAGCTTAGCCTATGCGCACAGCCTGGCCCGCACCGTAGACCCGGTATAATCCGCCCATGTCTCCCCAATCTGTCTCCCGCCCAGCCGCCCGCCTCAACCGCGTCCCGCCGTATTTCTTTCACACGCTCCACCAACGCCTGACCGCCCTGCGCGCCAGGGGCGTGGATGTCATCCGCCTGGACGCCGGATCGCCGGACCTGCCGCCCGCGCCGCATATCATCGACGCCCTCAGCGCGTCGGCCCGGCAACCCGACCATCATGGCTATCAGCCCTACAGCGGCACGGCGGAGTATCGCGCAGCCTGGGCCGCGTTCTATCAGCGGCGCTTCGGCGTGACGCTCGATCCACAGCGGGACCTGATCGGCCTGATCGGCTCCAAGCAAGGGGTCTTCCATCTGCACCAGGCGCTGGTGGACCCGGGGCAGGTGGTTCTGGTGCCTGATCCCGGTTATGCCGCCTACACGAACGGCGCGGCTTTCGCCGAGGCGGAGCTTATCTACATGCCTCTCCTGGCCCGCAACCGGTATCTGCCGGACCTGGGCGCGCTGCCGGAGGCTGTCCTGCGGCGCGCGCGTCTGCTGTGGTTGAACTACCCCAACAACCCGACCGGCGCCGTCGCCTCGCTGGAGTTTTTCACGGAGACGGTGGCGCTGGCGCGGCGCTATGGTTTCCTGATTGCGCACGACGCGCCGTACACCGAGATCACGTACGACGGCTATCGCGCGCCCAGCCTGCTGCAGGTGCCGGGCGCGGCCGAGGTCGCCGTCGAATTCCATTCGCTGTCCAAGACTTACAACATGGGCGGCTGGCGCCTGGGTGTGGCCGCCGGCAACGCGGCCGTGCTCACGGCCCTGGCGAACCTGATCGGCAATTTCGACTCGGGCCACTTCCGCGGCGTCCTGGATGCCGGCGTGGCGGCGCTCACCGGCGACCAGACCTGGATCGAGGCGCGCAACGAGCATTACCGCCGCCGCCGCGACACGGTGGTCGCCGCCCTGCGCGGCATCGGGCTGGAGGTGGATGTCCCGGCCGCCGCCCTCTATGTATGGGCCAGGCTGCCGGACGGGAACCGGTATGGCGCGGATGACGCGGCCTACACGGACGCGCTGGTCGAAGCCACGGGCGTCAGCCTGACGCCGGGCTCCATCTTTGGCCCATCCGGGCGGGGCTATGTGCGCGTCTCGCTGTGTCTGGACGACCAGAAGCTCGCCGAGGCGATGGGCCGCGTCACGGCCTTTGGGCTGGGGTAGGGCGCTCTAAGGAACCCAGTCGACGGTGCCAAATGCGCCCGGCGACGTCAGCGTGATCAGGCTCATCCCATCCGGCCGCATCACGTGGAGACCCTGCTGGCTGATAAAGGCCAGATACCGTCCGTCAGGCGCGAAGTCGCCGTACAGGCCCACATCATAGACCTGCGTGAGCTGGACCGGGGCGCCGCCGTCCACGGGCACCTGCCACCAATCCGAGGGGACGTTATGCGCCTCGGCCACCTGGACGCCGCCCCAGCGCTCCCACCATGCCTGTTCCCGGGCAAGGCCCCCGGCGCTCACGGCGCTGAACACCACGGCCGCGCCGTCCGGCGTAAATAGGGGAGCGTCCACCGCCGGGAACGCGTCCGGGTCGAGCAGCGCCCGGGCCTGGGCGCCGTCCGCCGCCGCGATCATCAGCGTGCCCGCGAGCGTGTCCGGGTCCACCGTGACGTAGACCAGGCGTCCGCCATCCGCCGAGAGGCGCGGCCAGTAGGCGTTGGCCGCCACGACCTCACGCGCGCCGGCCGGGTACCCGGCGCGCTCGACCGTGTACTGGGCTTTGCCCGTTGACTGCGTCCAGGTCAGTTGAGCGAAATACACGTGCCGCCCGTCGGGCGACCAGACCGGGTTGAAGAGCGAGTCGCGCGGGCGGGCGCGGGTGAGGAAGGGTTGCGGCGGCGCCGAGCCATCGGCCGGCATCACGTACAGGTCCGTGTACCCGAACTGGATCTCGCCGGGCGGCGGCGGCGGCGCATAGGCGATGAGGATCGCCTGGCCGTCGGGCGAGACGGCTGCCGCGTTGACCCAAGCGGCGTCCTTTTGCGCCGGCCGGAACAGCGGGCGGCGCGCCCCGGTCGCCAGGTCCAGCTCCCAGACGCCCTCATTCGATTGGGTGAAGATGAGGCGGCCGGCCAGACCGAGCCGGGCCCAGGGGGGCGCCGCGGCGTTCGGCGTCGGCGTGTCGGCCGGCTCGTCGGCCCGGACCGAGCAGGCCAGCAGGGCGAAAGCCAACAGCGCGCCCGACAGGAGCCGCCGCATGACGCTTCAGCGTTTCTGGTCCGGCCCGACGCGGCGGCTGCGCTGCAGGGCGTCCGCCGGGGTGGGGCGGTAGGTCTTCACCTGGTCCTCCAGGACCTCGGTGCGGGTGTGGGCATAGACGGTGCGGGTGGTGACGATGGACTCATGCCCCAGGAAGGCCTGCACCGATTCGAGCGGCATCCCCTCCGAGAGCATCGCCGTGGCAATATAGCGCCGGAAGTCGTGGGGCGACACGGCGGTCTCCAGGCCGAGCGCGCGCGCCGCGTCGCGGACCACGAGCCAGACGGTCTTGGTGGTGATCGGCGCCACGACGTCGCGGTCATGGCGCACGAAGAGCGGGTCCTGTTTGCCGGCCGCCGCCAGGCGCTCCCGGCCCGGCAGAGTCTTGCGATCCTCGTCGCGCGCCTGCAGATACGCGCGGATGGCGTTCTGGGCCTCGGCGTTGAGCATCACCAGGCGCTCTTTCTCGCCCTTGCCCGTGATGAGGATGCGGTCGCTCGCCCCATCCGCGCAGTCGCTGCGCCGCAGGGAGGCCAGCTCCTGGGCGCGCATGCCGGACGCGAACAGCGTCTGGACCAGGGCGCGGTTGCGCAGGATCGTCAGACGCCGGCGGCGCGCGCGCGGCGTCTTGGGCGCGGGGAGCGGCAGGCTGGCGTAATAATCCAGAATCAGGGGCACCGCTTCCTTGATGGGCTGAGTCTTGTAACCCACACGCCGCCGGCCGCGGGCATCGCGCAGGATGAGCTTCATGCGCGCCGATTGCAGACCGGCCGGCATCAGGCCGTTGGCGTCCAGCCATTCGACGAAGCGGATGACGCCGGCCAGGTACGTGCCCTCGGTGCGGCGGCTGAGGCGGCGCTCGTGGCGCAGCCAGTGGCGGAACCTGGCCAGGGCGTCCTCGGGCATCAGGCGCAGCGGCACGATACCGGAGGCGCCCGGCACGGGCAACTCGGTCTGCCCGGCGGCCAGAAACTCGGCGAAGGCCTGGAGCGCGAAACGGTAAGTGGCCCCGGTCTTGACGGCGACGTCGATGGACGTCAGGAACTTTTCGGCCTGGGCCGGCATGAGGCTCGTCATCGCGCGAAGCATAGCGCGGCCGGGGGATTGGCGCAACCGCCCGGCGAAGGCGCGGCCTCGTCCGCGCCGAGGCCTACTGCGGGTGGAATGTGTCCAGCCAATCCGGCGGGATGTCGGGGATCTCGGCGAGGTCGGAAAGCCGGCAACCGACGGCGCCCGCCTGGCAATCGGCGCTGATCAGGTAGGCCCGGCCATCTTCAAATCGAATTGCGAGAGATTGCCCATCGGGGCTCCAGGCGATCTCCACGATCCAATCTTCGCGCGCCGGCTTCGGATCAGGCAGAGAGAAAACGGTGCGCCAACCGCTCCCGTCGCGGTTGATGATCGAGACTTCGTTTTGGAATCCCCAGTCCAAGTCAAAATTGAAGTTGCCGGACACGAAGGCGATGCTTCGGCTATCGGGCGACCAGGCATTGGCCACGACATTGCCGACGGCCGAATCGGCGATGAGATTCGTCAGGGCGGACCCATCCGATCGAACGACCGAGAGCGCCCAGCCGCCAAAGGCGATCCAGTCGCCATCGGGCGACCAGGAAGGATCCGATTCCGGGTATTTTTCGCTGCGCACCAGGGGCGTGACCTCGGACCCGGGTCTGTGAAGGATGAACAGGTCGTGACAGAACTCATTGTTGGGATTCTGCCGGAGCTCTGCCAGCGGGCAGGCCGTGAACGCGATCCGCAAGCCATCGGGGGAAAAACCGAAGCCCGGAAAGAGACGATAGCCCTCGGCCAGACCGAGCGCCGTGCTTCTGCCCGCACGATCCACAATGCACAAATCGGCCGCGTTGGCGCACATCGTCAGCCACTCGCCCTGTTTGGACTGCGCGGAGTTGTCGGTCGGAACCGGTGTGGCGACAGGCCCGGTCGTCTGCGTCGGGCGCGGCGTGCGCGTGGGCAGCGGCACAGCCGTGTCGGGCGGAACCCTTGTCGGCGCGGCGGCCACCTGCGTCGGCGCGGCAGCCACCTGCGTCGGCGCGCTCGTCGCGGTTGCGCCCGGCCCGACGATGACCAGTTCTCCGTTCAACTGACTCAGCAGGTATCCCAGCGCCACGATGGCCGCGAGTGAGACGCCCAGCAACGCCGCTTTGCCGGGCGGCCTCGCCCACATCTGTTGTACGCGCGTCACGAGCGAGACCTCTTCCGGCGCCGCTGCCGGCCAGGCCGGCGCCGCCGCGGGTTGCGGCGCGGGCGCCTCGCCGGCTTTGCGCACGGCCGCCGCCAGCGCCTGGGTCATCTCGCCCGCCGTCTGAAAACGGTGCGCCGGGTCTTTCGCCAGCGCCTTAAGGATCACCCGCTCCACGGCTTCGGGCACGCTCGGGTTAATGGCGCGGGGCAGGGGCAGCTCGGCGGTGATGTGCTTGAGGACGACCGCCATCGGGGTCTCAGCTTCAAAAGGCACGCGGCCGGTGACCATCTCATACAGGATGACGCCGAGCGAATAGAGGTCGGAGCGATGATCCACTTTCACGCCCTGGCCCTGTTCAGGCGACATGTACGCCGGCGTGCCCACGCCCACGCCGGTGGCCGTTAACTCCTGGGAGGCCTCCAGCATGTGCGCCAGGCCAAAGTCGGTGAGGTAGGCGTCGCCCTGTGGGTCAATCAGGATGTTGCTGGGCTTGACATCGCGGTGGATCACCCCCATCCGATGGGCATAGTCCAGGGCGCTGCCCACCTGGCCGATCAGGCGGCTGACCTCGTCGAGGGCGATCGGGCCTTGCAGCATCCTGGTCTTGAGCGTCCCGGCCTGGATGTAGCGTATGACCAGGTAGGTGACGCCCTCGGCCTCGCCGTAATCATAAACGGGCAGGATGTGCGTGTGCTCCAGCCTGGCCACGGCGCGCGCCTCGCGCTGAAAGCGCTTGACAAAGTTCTGGTCCCGCGCCAATTGGGGCGGGAGGATTTTGACGGCGACGTAGCGGTCCATGCCCGGCTGGTAGGCCCGGTACACCGTGGCCATGCCGCCGGCGCCGATCTGCTCGACGATACGGTAGGGGCCAAGCGTCTTGCCGATGAGGTCGAACATGGTCAACTCCTCGCAGTTTCGCGCGGGCGCCTATGGCTGTTTGCGAATGAGAGGAAGGTACACATCGTACCAGCCTCCCGGGGGGAGCGTGGCTGCCGCCGTCGCGCTCGGCGTGGGCGAGGCGGTCGCCGGTGTCCCCCGGCACAGCCTCAGGCCCCAGGCGTTTAGCGTCCCAACATCGAAGCCGGTGTCGTCGGTGATTTGCAGCGTCCACGCGCCGGAGGCGTTCTGCCCGTTCAGCGCGCTCAACTCGCCCTCGGGCCGGTATGTGCCTGCAAACGGCGCCGCGCCGGCCGTGATGGACTGCGCCGCTGCATCGTCCAAGGCCGTGCCGGAAAAGTCGTCCCCATCGCCGCCCACGTCGGTGAACAACTCAACCGAGGCGCCGGAGGGCGCGAGCAGGGACACGTCCAGATCCGAATCGTACGGGTGGGTGATGGACAGGCCCACGACGTCCACATCCACCAGCGTGAAGGCCTCCGGCACGTTGAGGCCGGACGTGACTGTGCCGAGGTCTGGGATGGCTCTCGGCACATCGGCGCTGGTGTACGCCGTGCAGGTCTGACCGGGAGGCGGGGTGGCCGTGCGGGTGGGGGTAGGCGTCGGCTGCGCGGTCGGGGCGCAGACGCCGTCGGCACAGCGGAAGGCGTACAGCCGCACGGTGAAGGTTGGGTTCTCTATCGTCACGTACAACGTGCCATCCGGCCCAATGGCGGGCGCGCCGCCACCCTGCCCCAGGGGATAGCGCCACAACAGGGCGCCGTCGGAGGCGCGCAAGGCGTAGAGATAGGCCAGGTCGCCCGGTTCGGCGCTGGAGTCCAGGTCCTGGGTGAAATAGACGATGCCATTGGCCGCGATGGCGGGCGGGTCAAACACGCCCCAACCACTGTCGAACGACCACCGGAGAGAGCCGGCGCTGTCGAAGGCGTAGAAGACGCCGCCGTTGTCGCCGCGAAAGATGGTGGCGCCGTCGGCGGAGATGGCGCTGGAGGTGCCATACATCCAGTTCTGCACTGGCGCGGCCCACTTCAGCGTGCCGTCTGGATTGAACGCCCGAAAAGAGTAATCGGACGAGCCAATATAAATCGTCCCGTCCGGCCCGACGGAGGGCGAGTTGAATGGATTGCCGACGATGCCGCCGCCCGTCTCCCACAACGCTTGGCCGCTGGACGAGAGCGCCATCAGGCCCCGGCAATTGTGCTGGATGTAGATATCGCCGTTGGAGCCGACGGCCGCGGTGGTTTCGAAGCCGCAGTTATCCACCCCCGATTCAAACCGCCACCGGAGCGTGCCGTTCGGATTGATGGCGTAAAGGTAGCCGCCCTCGAAGCCGGTGCCGGGAACATAGTCGCCGAGCTGGGTCGCAATGTAAATCGTGCCGTCCGGCCCAATGGTGGGATTGCTGGAGCTGACGATATTAATGGGGTAGGTCCACAACACGTCGCCGTCCGCCGTGTCGAACGCCAGCAGGGTTTCGGCCACCACGGTATAAAGCGCCCCATCGCCGATGGCGGGCACGCCCCGGATACGTTCACCAAACCCCGCGGTCCATTCCCATTTGAGCGTCCCCCCCGGGTTGATGGCGCGCAGAATGTCCGGGTTGTACGAGCTGCCGTAAATCGTTCCATCCGGCCCGACCGACACGTCGCCCACAATTTCATCCGGATAGACCCAGAGCAAGTCTGGCGAGTTGGGGCCGTTGGCCGGGCTGCTGCCGCGGTGAGCGCTGTCGTGGCCGTACATGGGCCAGTGAGCGGCCGGGGATGAGCCGGTCTGCGCGACGGCCGAGGCGCTCCATGTCCAGGCCAGCCCCACGACCACCACCAACCCTGTGAAGACCAGGCGCACTTTGCGATGAGCCATGCGTGTCTCCGGCGTTGCGCGGATGGAAGCCCTCGATCAGCCGGAGCATAGCACGCGAACATCACGGTACCGACATGAGCGTGTTACGGTTGTGTAAACATCGTCCTCAGCGCACGATCGGCAGCGAGAACACAAACACCGCGCCGCGCCCGGGGAGGTTGCGAGCGCTGAGGGGGGCGTGGTGCTGATCGAGGATGGCGTGGACGATGGTCAGGCCCAGGCCGGCTCCCGGCGGGTCGCCGGCGGGTCGCCGGCCGCGATGAAACGGCTCGAAAATGCGCGGCAGGTCTTCGGGGGCAATCCCCGGCCCGTCGTCGCTGACCTCCACGCGCACGCCCTCGCCTTCGGGGGCCAGCCGCACGGTGACCGTGCCGCCCGGCGCGTATTTGATCCCGTTGTCGAGCAGGTTGAGGAACACCTGCCGCATCCGGTCGGGGTCCGCCAGCACGCGCGGCAGTTCGGGCGGGGCCTGCAGCACCAGCGTGACCTTGCTCCGCGCCGCCGCGTCAAACAGCGCGGAGATGGCTTCCTCCGCGGCGGCGCGCAGGTTCATGGGCTGAGTCGTAAGGGGGATACGGTCCAGGCGCGAGAGGCCGAGCAGGTCCTCCACCAGCCGGGCCAGCCGCTCCACCTCGCCCGCCACGAAGCCGAGCGACCGGCGCCACAAATCTTCCTCGTCGACCCGGCAGCTCGCCAGGATATCCGCATGGCCCACGATGGCGGTGAGCGGCGTGCGCAACTCGTGCGCCAGCTGGCTGATCAACTGCCGGTACACTTCCGAGCGGTCCGGGCCGGCGCCCGGGTGGCTGAACAACACCAGGGCTTCGCCCGAGCCGAGCGCGGCCACCGAAACCTGCAAGCGTTGGGCCGGGCTGGCCGGCGTGGACAGTTCGAGCGTCTCGGCCAGCCGGGCGCCGCTGCGGGTGACGCGCCCAACGGCCGCGTCCACCACCAGCGGCAGATCGTCGCCTCTGCCGAACGCCTTGAGCCACTGGGCGGCCTGGCGGTTCCGGGCGGCGATGCGGGTCTCGGCGTCGACGACGAGCGCAGGCTGGGGCAGGGCCTCCAGCAGATCGGACAGAAGCCGGGAACGTTCCTGCGGGGCGCGGGCCGCCCGCCGCCGCAGGCGGGCGTGCGCCGCCCACCAGCCGAACGCCGCGCCCGCCGCCAGCAACGTGATCCCGGCGCTGACGACCAGCCCGATGGGTAGACTGGCGACGACACCCTGTTCCATACTCTTGGCGGCGCTCCGCGTTTCCTATCTATCCTGACCGCCAGCCCTCGAACTTGTACCCGATGCTCCGCACGGTCACCAGAAACTGGGGCTCGGCGGGGTCCGGTTCGATCTTCTGCCGCAGACGCTGGATGTGCACATCCACAGTGCGCGATTCGCCCGCGTAGTCATAGCCCCACACTTTTTCCAGCAGCGTGTCTCGGCCGAAGACGCGCCGGGGGTGCGAGGCGAGCAGGGCCAGCAGGTCGAATTCTTTCGGCGTGAGGCTGATCGCCCGGCCGGCGAGCGTCACGCTGCGGGCGTCCCGGTCGATCTCGAGCGGCCCGAAGCGCAGTCGCCGTGAGGCGTCGGCGGAACGGTGGACCAGGCGCAACAGGGCGCGGACGCGCGCGACCAGCTCGCGCGTCTTGAAAGGCTTGGTGATGTAATCGTCTGCGCCGATCTCAAGCCCGACGATCTTGTCGACTTCGTCGTCTTTCGCAGTGAGCATGATCAGGGGGAGGTAGGTCGGGCGGCGCCGGAGGGCCTGGCAGACCTGAAGGCCGTCCAGGCCGGGCAGCATCAAATCCAACAGGATCAGGTCGGGCGGCGCCGCGTCGACGCGCGCCAGGGCCTTTTCGCCATCGCCGACCAGCTCGGTGGCGAAGCCCTCGCGCTCGAGGGCGGTCTGCACGAACGCCGCAATCGCCGGATCATCTTCGACGATCAAGATGCGTTGAGAGGACACACCCGCCTCGCACGTTGGGAGACAAAACCTGGCGGAGTATACCTCGCCGGTCAGGGCTGATCAAAATCAACGCCAACGGCAGTGATTAACCGGAATATATCGGCTTGAGCGGGGTGGGGCGCTGTCGCCGTCGTCGGCTGGCGCGTGCGGCGCGCCCTGACCCGAACCGGCTGGCTTTTCCCGGCGCCCGCCGGCGCGGCAGCGTAGACCCTGTAGCCTGCTGCCATCTTCGATGTGCATACTGACACGAACTATAGGCTCTGCTGCCATTAACTGTGAATCCCTACAAATCCCTACAGCAGTCAGTGGGGGCCTTCCCTGCCAGTTCAAATCGTTAGACTTAATTTACATTAAGTTACTCATTGTCCGCATGAAAGAAAGCCCCCTGTCGGATGGTATACTCCTCGCGATGAGTTTCCTGAACGAGATCCGCTTCGGCCGCGCCGAGTGGCTGATCATGTCCGCCGTGATCGCCATCGGCCTGCTGATCGCCGGCGCGGCCGGGGCGTTCACGCCCGCCGCCCCCGTCCCGGCCAACCCAACCGCTCTCCCATCCGAGCCCCCTGCTCCGGCCGCCACGCCGACCGACCCGGCCACGCCCACCGCGGCGGCCGCCATCGCCGCCGCGGCCAGCCCCACGCCGGCGCCCACGGCCGCCGAACTGCCCGCGCCGGGGCCGACCGCCACCTGGTTCTACGCCGCGCCGCACACCCTGGAGTTCGCGCCGACGCCCGTCCTGCCGCCGGCCGCGCCGTTCCCCGAGTCGTGCGACGGCCCCGGCCGCATGAACCTCCTGCTCGTCGGTCTGGACGGCTTCAGCAACGACTACAACCGCCCGGCCCGCACTGACACGATCATGCTGGTCGGCGTCAACTTCGCGGCCCGGAGCGTCCAGATTCTGTCCCTGCCGCGCGATCTGTGGGTGGCGATGCCGAACGGGATCCCGGTGACCGAGGCGCGCCTCAACTCAGCCTATCACTACGGTGAACTTTATGCGGTGCCCGGCGGCGGCCCGGCCCAGCTCGCGGCGTCGCTCGAACAGGCGTTCGGGGTGCGCGTCGACCGCTACATCGTCGTCAGCTTCCTGGCCTTCGAGCAGGCCATTGACGCCATCGGCGGGATTGAGATCGACATCCCCGAGCCGATCCATGACCCGAAGTATCCGCGCCGCAGCCAGCCCAACGACACCATCGCCATCGACTTCCCGGCCGGGCGCGTGCAGATGGACGGCGGCACGGCCCTGATCTACGCCCGCATCCGCCACGACAGCAGCGACTTCAACCGCATGCGCCGCCAGCAGCAGGTGCTCTTCGCCGTCCGCGACAAACTCCTGCGCCCGGAGACGCTGCCCCACCTCCCCGCCCTGGCCCAGCTCCTCTACAGCTCCGTCCGCACAAACCTGACCCTGGACGATATTGCGCTGCTCGGCTGCCTCGGGCCGCAGGTGGAGCGCAGCGCCATCCAGACGACCGTGATCGGCGCGGAGATGGTGACGCCCGCGACGTTCCCCGACGGCGCGCAGGTGCTCCTGCCGAAACCGGACGCCCTGCAGCCCGTGCTCCAATCCTTCAACAGCGGTGAATAGACCATGCGCCGACAGGTCGAGTTTCTTGGGCTGACCCTTTTCTTTGCCGTGTGTCTGGCGGCCGCCTTCCTGGGCGGCTACTACACCCGGGCCTGGTCGGCGGCCGTCCCGCAGTTCCGTTGGTCCCTACCCGGCCTGCCCCAGGAGACCGAATACACCTTGCTCTCCGAAGCCCGGAGCCTGATTGAACAGCATTTCAACGGGACTCTGCCCCCCGCCCGGCAGCTGGAATACGGCGCGGTGCGCGGCTACGTGAACGCCATCGGCGACCCGTACACGGTCTTCGTGGAGCCGCCGGCCGCCGAGATCGAGTCGGACAACCTGCAGGGCGAGTACGGCGGCGTCGGCGTCGAGATCGCCAGGAACGCGGCCGGCGAGATCACGCTCAGGCCCTTCCCAGACTCGCCGGCCGCGGCCGCCGGGATCCAGGCGGGCGACGTGCTGCTCCAGGTGGATGGGACCGCGCTGACGGCGGCGACCACCACGGACGACGCCGCGGCCCTGATCCGCGGCCTGGTCGGCACCGAAGTTGCCCTGACCGTGCGCCATCCGGACGGCGCGACCGAGACGGTGCGCCTCACGCGCCGGGCCATCGCCGTGCCGTCCGTCACCGGGCGGATGGTGGACGGCCAGCCGGACATGGGGCTGCTGACCGTCAGCCGTTTCAGCGAGAAGACGCCCGACGAACTGCGCCGCGCCGCCGCCGAGCTGGAAGCCCAGGGCGCGCGGCGGTTCATCCTGGACCTGCGCAACAACGGCGGCGGCCTGCTCGACTCGGCCGTGAAGAGCGCCGGGCTGTTCCTGGACGGCGGCACGGTGATGATCGAGGCGCACAAGGACGGCTCGGAGAAGACGTACACGGCCCCGGCCGAGGCCGGCCTGCTGGCGACGGCGCCGGTCGTCGTGCTCGTGAACGGCGGCACGGCCAGCGCCGCCGAAATCCTGGCCGGCGCCCTGCTCGACCGCGACCGCGCCAGCCTGATCGGCCAGAAGACTTTCGGCAAGGGCTCCGTCCAGTTCGTCTTCCCGCTCTCCGACGGCTCCAGCCTGCACGTCACCGCCAACCGCTGGTTCACGCCCGCCCGCCGCCAGCTGGACCGGCAGGGCCTGCCGCCCACCATCGAGGTCCAGCCGGCCACGGACGGGACCGACGCCGAGCTGGCGCGCGCCGTGGACTACCTGAACAACGGTCGGTAAGGCGGGTCGTGCCCCGCCCGGCGAACAAGACGAAAGACAATGGCCAAATCCCAATCCGACGCAATCAAGATCGTGGCGCAGAACCGCAAGGCCGCGCACGACTATTTCCTGGAAGAGCGCTTCGAGGCCGGCGTGGTCCTGCTCGGCACGGAGATCAAATCCATCCGCGCCGGCAAGGCCCAGATCAAGGAAGCCTATGTCCGCATCGAGGCCGGCCAGGCGACGCTGTTCAACGCCCACATCGCCCCCTACGACCCGGCCGCGCGCTTCAACCACGATCCGCTTCGGCCGCGCCGCCTGCTGCTGCACAAGCGCGAGATCCGCAAGCTCGGCGAGCAGGTCCAGCAGAAGGGTTACACCCTCGTGCCGACGAAGATCTACTTATCCAAAGGGCGGGCGAAAGTGGAGATCGCGCTGGCGCGCGGGAAGAAGCTCTACGACAAGCGGGACGACATGGCCAAACGCGACGCCGAGCGGGACATGGCGCGTGAGCTGGGGCGCCGGCGATGATGAGGCTGATCCCGGCGCTCACGCGGGCGCGTGAGCTGGGGCGCCGGCGATGAAGCCGAAGCCGATCCCGGCGCTCACGCGCTCACCCCAGCGCTTCAGCCAGCAGCAACCCCACCAGGCCGATGATGACGCCGACGTGCAGCAGCAGATTGCTGTCGGTCACCCAGCCCAGATCGAAGAACTGCAGGACGAAATTGGCCGCGATCAGCGCCACGGCGATGAAGACCGGCAGGCCCCGGTAACGGGCGATGAAGGCGGAGAGTCGGTTGAGCCAGATCATGGCGCGATTCTATCCGGCTTTCCAGATTTGGGCGTCGCCGGGCGGCCCGCTTTGGTTTTGACACTGTAAGCCTTGAACCGCGCCGCGATGCGCTCCGGCACGCGGCCGCGCAGCGCCACGCCCTTCTCCAGGTGTTCGCTGTGCTCCACCACCCCCTGCTCGTGGAAGAGCGAGATCAGCTGGCCCTTGGTGTACGGGATCAGGACATTGAGCGGCGTCAGCCGGGCGTAGAGCGCGGCCTCCACACGCTCCAGCAGGGTCGGCACCCCCACCCCGGTCAGGGCCGAGATCGGCGTGCCCTGCGGCAGCAGGTCGCCCAGCCGCGCCTCGGCTTCGGCCCAGCTCTCGGCCGTCATCCGGTCGGCCTTGTTGAACGCCAGCAGCACCGGCACATCATGGACGTTGAGCTCCGCCAGCGTGTCGTCCACGGCCTGGATCTGCTGGCGCGCGTTGGGATGGGTGACGTCCACCACGTGCAGGATCAAATCGGCCTCGCCGATCTCCTCCAGCGTCGCCCGGAAGGCCGCCACCAGGGTCGTCGGCAGCTTCTGGATGAAGCCGACCGTGTCCGTGAATAACGCCGGGTGTTTGTGGGGCAGTAAGACGCGCCGCGTCGTCGGGTCGAGCGTGGCGAAGAGCTGATCGGCGGCCAGCGCCTCCGCCGCGCCCACCAGGGTGTTGAGCAGCGTGCTCTTGCCGGCGTTGGTGTAGCCGACGATCGCCACCACGGGGATGGCGCTGCGCTGGCGCTGGGCGCGGTGGCGCTGGCGGTGCGCGCGAATTTTTTCGATCTCGCTCTTGAGCTGCGTGATGCGCCGCCCGATGTCGCGCCGATCGGCCTCCAGCTGGGTCTCGCCCGGGCCGCGCAGGCCCACCCCGGCGTTGCCGCCGCGCCCGCCGCCGCCGCCCGCCTGGCGCGCCAGGTGCGTCCACTGCCGCGTCAGGCGCGGCAGGCGGTATTGATACTGCGCCAGCTCCACCTGCAGCGCGCCCTCGCGCGTGCGCGCGTGCTGGGCGAAGATATCCAGGATCAGGGCCGTGCGGTCCAGCACTTTCACTTTCTCGCCGAAGATCTGCTCCAGCTCGCGCTGGTGGCGCGGCGAGAGTTCCTCATCGAAGATCACCACATCGGACAGCGTCTCCTCGACGAAGGCTTTGATGTCCTCGGCTTTGCCCGAGCCGATGAAGGTGTTCGGGTCCGGCCGCGCGATCTTCTGGTACGTCTCGCCGACGACCTCCAGGCCGGCGGTGTCGGCCAGCAGCGCCAGCTCGGTCAGCGAGTCCTCGACGCCGAGCAGATGGTCCGCGCCGCGCACTTCCAGGCCGACCAGGAAGGCGCGCTCGCCGGGGAGTTGGGTTGGACGGGCGGGATGCGGCATAGGATACCGGAGCCGGGTTACGGGAGCCCGATGACGTCCAGGGCGCGCGGATACTCGACGGTGAAATCGAAGCGGAGTTTCACCTTCTCGCCCTGGCCCAGCGCCAGCGCCCATTCCAGCAGGTTGAGGTCGCTGTGCTCGGCCGGCTTCGGGTCGGCGCTGTCCAGGCGCACCTTGATCTGCTCGTCGCGCGAGACCGGGAGCTGGTCGCGCACGAGCACGTTCTGGGCCGAGTCGCGCAGGTTCTCGACCTCGATGGTGTAGGCGTAGCGGATGCGGCGCCGGTCGCCGATCAGGGTCTTGTCCACGTCGCGCGCCGCCAGCTCGCGCCTGACGCGCAGGCGCTCGTCCGCGCCCAGGAAGAGCTCGATCGCCTGGCCCGGCGCCGTGAAGGCCAGCCGGGTCGCCCCCAGGTAATCGTCCCCTTCGAAGAGCTGGGCCTGGCCGGGCAGGAGCGTGTACGGCGATTCGTTCTTGATTTTGGCGCGCCGGTAGCAGGCCGCCTGCAGCTTGGGCGCCGTGACGTAGTCCACGTCCGGCTTGAGCGGGAAGACGGCCACCGTCACCTTGCGCGGCTCGTTATTGCCGGGGATGTCGGCGCGGCCGGAGAGCGTGTAGGTGAGCGCCGCGCCGGCTTCGGAAACCTCGGCCGCCTCGACCGCCATCTCGGCCTCGGCCGGCGGGGCCGGCGCGGCGGCGGCAAATTCGGCCGCCGCCTCTCTGACCACCGCCGCCGACATCAGCGCGCGCTTGGGGGCCCCGGCGGCGGGCGGCGCCTGCGGCAGGATCGGCGGCGCCGGGCGCACGTACCAGGGCCGCAGCTCCGGGAGGGTCAGCGTGAGCGCCGGCTGGGCGGTGGACAGCGTCAGCGCCGCGTCGCGCCAGTCCTCGCCGGTGTTCTGGGCGACTTGGGCGAGATACGTCACCTCCAGGGCCGCGCCGTTCAGGCGCAGATCGTAGAGCGGCTCCCAGCGCGCGCCCATGACCACGTAGACCAGTTCCAGCGTGAGCGCGCCGGGCGCCGTCACCTCCAGCTCGACCGTGGCCGTGTAGCGCTGGCGCGGGCGCGCGGCCTGCGCGGCCTGCAGCTGGCGTTTGAGCTGGTCAACGAGCCGGTCGTTCTCGCGCTTCTCGCGGGCCAGCGCCAGCAGGGCCTGGCCGATCTGGTCCTGGCGCGCGCGCAGGAAATCGAACACGGCCGCCGGCTCCTCCGGCTTCTGGCCGCGCAGGGCCAGACCGCGCGCGAACATCTCGCTCTGCGCGCCCAGGCCGTCCAGGTGTTTTTGTTCCTTCTCCAGCACCGCCGCGCGCGCGGCCAGGCCGGCGCCGGCGTCCTGGGCCGCCAGCAGGCGCGCCTCCAGGTCGCGCACCGCCTCGGCCGGGGTTTCGGCGTAGTGCTCGGCGCGCACGTCCACGCCCAGCAGTTTGGCGCGGGCCGCGCCGCGGCCGGAGGCGCGCAGCGAGTCCGGAAGGAGCGCCAGGGGCAGGTCGCGGAATTCCACCCGGCGCAGGCCGGGCTGGAGCTCCACCTGCCCGCGGCGCGTGACCCGGGCGCGGTCCGGGAAGACCGTGACGGCGGCGATCAGGCTGTCGGCGGCAATGGCGCTGACGGCCGTGGGATGAGTGTCCAAGGCGCCTCCTTGAGTACCGACTGATTATACTCTGCGCCGGTCTCGCCGGTTTCCAGCCGAAGGGTCGGGCGCCGGAAATTGACCGCCAACGGCGGAGGCCGCCCCGGCCGGCGAAAGTTTTGCGTTTTGGTTTGGCCGGGATACAATGGATGCATGCTCAAAGCCATGACCCTCTCCGACGCCATCGCCGTGTTCGATCCGCGCGCGCCGCTGGAGGGGGAGGCGCTGCGCGAATTCTACGTCCCCCGGCCCGGCAGCCCGCTGGACCTGATGGAGCAGGAGCTGCTCAGCCTGCATGCCTCGTCCGTCAAAGTGCTGTTCAGCGGGCACACCGGCAGCGGCAAGTCAACCGAGCTTAACCGTCTGGCGGAGAAACTGGGCGCCGCCTACGGAAGCCGCTACGAAGTGGTGCCCGTCAACGTCAACCGCTACGTCAGCACGCTCACCTATCAGGACATCATGCTCAGCCTGGCGCTGGCGCTCTTCAAGCGGGCCGGCGAGCTGGAGGTGGTGGCCAGGGCGCCGGCGCAGGCCGTTCAGGACCTGCTGGATCGTGTCCGCCGGTTCCTGTATGACCGGCTCTTCGGCCTGGCCGCCTTGCGCGTCCCCTCGGTCCAGCCGGCGGAGATCGGAGCGGCGCTGAAGGCCGGCGTGGCCGAACTGGAGGCCAAGTACTCGCTCAGCCCCGCCTCGCACGAAAACCTGCAACGCTATATTGACCAGAACCTCGATGAACTCCTGGGCCACCTGGACGACGTGGCCGGCCTCATCTGGGCGCAGACCAGGCGCAAGGTGCTCTTCACCACTGAAGGCACGGATAAGACGGACCTGGCCCGCGCCCGCGAGATCTTCCTCGGGCACAGCTACGCCCTGACCGCCTTCCGTCAGGCCTCCGCGATCTACTCGTTCCCGATCTCACTGCGCCATTCGAGCGAGTGGAATCAGATCAAGGATGCCTTCGGGCTCCAACGCTCCCTTCCGAATTTCAAACTGCATGACCGGGACGGGAAGCTGAACGCCGACGGCTACGCCTGTCTGGAGCGCATCATCACGAACCGGCTGGCGCCGGAGCGCCTCGCGCCGGACGCGCTGAAAACGCTCGTGACGGCCAGCGGCGGCGCGGTGCGCTTCCTCATCCGCATGATGCGCAACGCCGCCACCCGCGCGCTGGCGCGGGGCGCCGCGCTCATCGAGGCCGAGGACGCCCGGGCCGCTGTCGGCGACGAACTGGGCGATTTCATCCGCATGTTGCGCAGCGACCATTACCCGGTCCTGTGGGACCGCCATCGCGACAAGACCCTCAGTTCCGACCCGGTCCATCAGGAATTGCTCCAGATGTCGGCCCTGCTGGAGTACAGCAACGGCCACGACCCGGCCTGGTGCGATGTTCATCCCATCCTCCTGCCGGAAGTGAAAAAGCGCACCGGCCACGCCGGCTGATCTATGTCCGTCTCAGCGGCGGCCTCCACGTCCCTCCGCCCGGCCCTGCCCGACTACCTGGCCCGGCCGGAGTTTGCGCAGCTGGTCGTGCTCCTGCGCCATGCGCCGCGCGGCGCCTTTGTGTTTGCGCTCTACAACGCCGTTCCGGCGCGCGAGGGCGTCGTGGCCGCCCTGCGCGAGCTGGTGGCGCCCATACCGGTCTTCGAATACACCCTGCACCGCGGCCGGCGCAACCCTCTGGAATATCTGGAACGTATG